>NZ_JAJSZC010000008.1:23471-79357 GCF_036815105.1 Streptomyces sp. IBSBF 3136 | reverse complement strand
GGGCAGACGGGCCGGGCGCCTTCGAGGGGGCGGGCCGGGGGAGCCGGTGGCCTCAGGCCAGCAGGTCCTCGAAACCGCCCTCGCGGGCCAGCGCCTCCAGCTCGTCCAGCGCCGCCACGGCCGCCGCGGCGGCCCCCGGGTCGGCCTCGGCGAGACCGCTCTCGGCGAACTCGTCCTCGTCCAGCCGCCGTACGTCCGTGCCGTCGGCTGAGCGCCACAGGTCCAGGTCGAGGTCCTCCACGACCAGCCGGCCGCCGGACAGGGCGGCCGGGCGGGTCACGTCGCAGTACCAGCCCTTCAGCGTGCCGTCCCCGGCCCGGACCTCCTTCACCGAGTACCAGCGGTCCCGCCAGTAGTGCTCGGTGAACACGTCACCCGGCTCGAAGCGTACGAAGCCGAAGTCGCGCACACCCTCGCCCGCCCACGGCGCGCGAACGAGGACGTGGCCGCCGTCGTCGCGCAGCAGCTCCGCCGCATAACGGATCTTCGTACGGCCGCCCTTGACCAGCACGACCTCCACCTGGGCCGCCGGTTCAGCCGAGTTCACGGACATAGCGCACCTCCGTGGCGCAGATCTCGTACCCGAGCCACTTGTTGATCGCGATCATGGGGTCGTTGCCGGCGTCGTTGCCCGTGAAGGCCTCGGTGATCCCGGCGGCACGGGCCCGGTACAGGGAGTGGATCTTGGCCAGCTTGGCCAGGCCCCGGCCGCGGTGGGCCCGGGCGGTGCCGGTCATCGCGGTGGAGTAGCGGGTGGCGCCGTCGGTGTAGGCCACGCTGAGTGCGACGGGACGGCCGTCGGCGACCGCCAGCATGGTCAGTTCGTGGTCCAGCAGCGGATGCCGCCAGCTCTCCGCCAGCCATGCCTCGTAGTCCGTCAGCTCCACGGGCACCATGCCGGGCTCGTCCGACACCGTCTCCGCGTCGAGCTCGAACACCGGGCGTGGGTCGTCGGCGAAGTCGGCGGCCGTGCGCAGCTCGACGCCCGGCGGGAGCTCCGGCAGCGGCGGCAGCTCGCGGTGCGCCAGGTCGAGGCGGAGGAAGTGGGCGGGGCGGCCCTCGGTGTAGCCGTGCAGCTCGGCGAAGGCGCGGTTGGCGGGCTCGTCGAGGACCCAGGTGTACAGCCTCGTCGCACCGACGGTCGCGAGGTGCTCCTCGGCCACCCGGGCCAGCAGCCGGCCGGCCCCCCGGCCGACCCGGTCCGGGCGCACGTAGACGTTGAGGGCCCCCTGGCCGGGCTCCGGGCTGTCGTACGCCAGCGACACCCCGGCCGCGCCGATCACCTCGCCGTCCTCGACCGCGACGAGCGTGCGCACGTGGGCGTCCGGATGGCGCTGGGTCCCGAGGTGACGGACCGACTCGGGGGTGAACAGGATGTACGGCAGGGCGAGTTGACGGACCCGGGCATAACCCGCGGTGTCGGCCGGTACGTCGGGGTCGAGATCACGCACGATCACGGTCATGAGGCGGCACCGTACGGGCAGACGGGACGGGGGTGCCTCTCATTTTCTCCCGGGTGCGGGACAATCGGCCTGTGAGCCTGAAGATCCGTATCGATGACAGCGCGCCCCCGTACGAGCAGGTCCGGGCGCAGATCTCCGAGCAGGCGCGGTCCGGCGCGCTGCCGGTGGGTTACCGGCTGCCGACCGTACGGGGGCTGGCGGAGTCGCTGGGGCTCGCGGTGAACACGGTGGCCAAGGCGTACCGCGCCCTGGAGGGCGACGGGGTGATCGAGACCCGCGGGCGCAACGGGACGTTCGTCGCCGCCGCCGGCTCGGCCGCCGAGCGTGAGGCCTCGCTGGCCGCCCAGGCGTACGTGGAGCGGGTGCGCCGGCTCGGCCTGGGGGAGCCGGAGGCGCTGGCCGCGGTACGGGACGCCCTGCGGGCGGCCTACGAGACGCGCTGACCGCCGCCCGGAAGTCCTCGTACTGGGCGTACTCGGGCTTTCGGGCGGTGCGGCGAGAGCGCGTGCCGGGCGCCGCACGGCAGAGGACCACTTTCGCAACAGGCCCTAGCCGTGGCGGGCCGGTTCCGGGGTGCGGGTCACCGTGCGGCCCGCCCGCAGGGCCGCCCTCGCGAACGTCACCGCGTCGGCCACCGCCGCACCGCCGGGGTCGTTGTTGAAGTACGCGTACACGTCCGCCGTGTCCGGCCACGTCGTCGCGACGCGGTCCACCCACGTCTCCAGTGACCGTCTGCCGTAGCGCGGCCACGGCTGGGCGCGCCCCTGGTGGAAGCGCACGTACCCCCAGTCGGCGGTCCGCCACAGCGGGCTCACCGGGCGGGCCAGCACGTCCGCCCAGCACAGCGCCGCGCCCCGCGCCTCCAGGACCGCCCGCACCTTCGGCGTCCACCAGGAGTCGTGGCGCGGCTCGACCGCGACCCGGGTGCCCCCGGGGAAGCGGGCGAGGCAGTCGTCGAGCAGGGCCGGGTCCGCGCGCAGGGTCGGTGGGAGCTGGAGGAGCACCGGGCCGAGGCGGTCGCCGAGGCCCGCCGCGTGGGTCATCAGGCGCCGGACCGGTTCCTCGGGCTCCTTCAGCCGCTTGATGTGGGTCAGATAGCGGCTGGCCTTGACCGCCACCACGAAGTCCGGCGGCACCCGGTCCCGCCAGGCCGCGAAGTTCTCCCGGGACGGCAGCCGATAGAACGCGTTGTTGATCTCCACGGTGGCGAACAGCCGCGTGTACTCCTCGAGCCACAGCCGCGTGGGAACACCCGCCGGGTAGACGACGTCCCGCCAGTCCTTGTACTGCCACCCCGAGGTGCCGACGAACAAGGTCATGCCACCATCAAAGCACTACAGGTACAGCCCCGCGTCCGCCCCGTCCCGCGCCCCCGGCACCGACGTGGGCGCGCTGCCCCGGCGCAGCGCGTACAGCTCGGCGAGCGTCGCGCCGTCCCGGCCGACGGCGTCCGGGTGCCCCTCGGCCTCGCCGCCCAGCCAGGTCATCGCCTCCCGGCGGGTCAGCGGGCCCACCTCGATCCGGGCCAGACAGCGGCCGGGCCTCACCACGGCCGGGTGCAGCCGCTCCAGGTCCTCGTTGGTGGTGACGCCGACCAGCACGTTGCGCCCCTGGCCGAGCAGGCCGTCGGTGAGGTTGAGCAGCCGGGACAGGGCCTGGCCCGCGGTGTGCTTGGCCTCGCCGCGGATCAGCTCGTCGCAGTCCTCCAGCAGCAGCAGGCGCCAGCGGCCCTTGCCCGTGCTGTCGTCCTCGCCGATCGCGATGTCCATCAGGTAGCCGACGTCGGAGAAGAGCCGCTCCGGGTCGAGAACGCAGTCCACCTGGCACCAGTCCCGCCAGGAGCGGGCGAGCGTGCGCAGCGCGGAGGTCTTGCCGGTGCCCGGCGGCCCGTGCAGCAGGAGCAGGCGGCCCGCGATGTCCTCGGGCGTCGTCCTCATCAGCCGGTCCATCGCGTCCGCCACCGGCGCCGTGTAGTTGGGCCTGACCTCGTCCCAGGTGCCCGCCGAGATCTGGCGGGTGGTGCGGTGCGGGCCGCGCCGCGGGGAGACGTACCAGAAGCCCATCGTGACGTTCTCCGGCTGCGGCTCCGGCTCGTCGGCCGCGCCGTCCGTGGCCCGGTCGAGGACGGTCTTCGCCAGTTCGGCGGTGGTCGCGGTGACCGTGACGTCCGCGCCCCGGTTCCAGCGGGAGACCAGCAGGGTCCAGCCCTCGCCCTCGGCGAGGGTCGCGCTGCGGTCGTCGTCGCGGGCCACCCGCAGCACCCGGGCGCCCTCCGGGAGCAGGGTGGCGCCGGAGCGCACCCGGTCGATGTTCGCCGCGTGCGAGTACGGCTGCTCGCCCGTCGCGAAGCGGCCGAGGAACAGCGCGTCGACGACGTCGGACGGCGAGTCGGAGTCGTCGACGTGGAGCCGGATCGGCAGAGCGTCGTGTGGGTTCGCAGACATGCCGCCATGATCCGCCACGGATGCCCCCCGCGCACGGCATTTCCGCCGCTTGTTCCGGGTGTTCCCAAGACCTGCCCCGTATGTGCCGTACGCCGTTACTGTTGTCCTTGATGGGACGTCATGGGTGGTATACGGGGGCTCGGCGGTGGCGGCTCACCGCTCTGCTCGGGGTCGGGGTGGCCGCGCTCGCCCTGGTGGTGACCCTGTTCAACACGCTGCCCGGGGGAGGCGCGAGCACCGCCGGCACCTCACGCGACGGCGACAAGGTGCACGGCACCCCGGCCACGCCGTCCCGGCCACCGCGGCCCGAGGTGGGCTGGGGCTTCACCCACACCCAGTACAGCGCCGACGACGGCGGCGGCACGGCCGTCGACCGGGTCCGGCGGCTGCTCGCGAAGGACGGCGGACTGCCGCAGGACCAGGCGCTGATGGGCTGGGGCGCCGACAACCCCGAGCCGGTCGAGGGCCGTTACGACTTCGGGGCGATGGACCGCCGGATCGACTTCATCCGCAGGTCGGGCGGCACCCCCGTGGTCACGCTGTGCTGCTCGCCGGACTGGATGAAGGGCGGCAGGCCCGGCGCCGGCAACACCGACTGGAGCCGGTCCGCCCTGGAGACCGCGCCCACCCCTGACCACTACCAGGACTTCGCCGACCTGGCCGCGACCGTCGCCAGGCGCTACCCCGACGTACGCCACTTCGTCGTCTGGAACGAGTTCAAGGGCTTCTGGAACAACGCCCGCGGCCGCTGGGACTACGAGGGCTACACGAAGATGTACAACCTCGTCTACCGGGCGCTGAAGAAGGTCGACAAGGACATCATGGTCGGCGGCCCCTACCTGGTCATGGACAGCCTGGACCCGCGCGACCAGAACGCCTCGGGCGCGCTGAAGGGCCCCTGGGGCGCCATGGACCAGCGGGTCCTCGACGCCTTCGGCTACTGGAACGCCCACCGGGCCGGAGCCGACTTCGTGGTCGTCGACGGCTCCAGCTACACCAACGACGACGAGACACTGCCGGACGAGTTCGCCGCCACCGCCAAGTTCACCGCGGTCGGCGACTGGGTCGGGCGGCAGACCCACGGCCTTCCCCTGTGGTGGGCCGAGTACTACGTGGAGCCCGCCGACGGCAAGGGCGAGCGCACCGGCTGGTCCGAGGCCCACCGCCTCGCCGTGCACGCCGCCGGGCTGATCGCCATGGTCGAGGGCGGCGCCTCCTCCGGCTTCTACTGGAACCCGGAGGAGGCCAGGGGCACCGACTGCGCCGGTTGCCTGTGGAGCCCCACCGGCAGCGCCGATGGGGGACGCCAACTGCCCATGTACGCCCTGCTGTCACGGTTCGGCGAGGCGTTCCCGCCGGGCACCCGGTACGAGACGGTGTCCGTCGCCCCGGACGACGTGCCCCACGTCCGCGTCCTCGCCGACCGCGAGCGGGTGCTGGTGGTCAACACCCTCGACCGGACGATCAGTGCCCGGGTCGACAGGAAGCGGTTCGACCTGCACGCGTACGAGGTGAAGTGGCTCGACCGCTGAGCCGCCCACCCCGCACCCGTCACCGCGCTTGACCTGACCTCACTTCATGGTCAGGAACCGCTGCACCAGCGAGCCGAACAGCACCGCGAGCAGCGGCAGCGCGAACCAGAAACCGCCCTGGAGCAGCCGCAGCCGGCGCACCCCCGGCCGCACCGCGACCCGGACCACCTCACGTGCCGTGAGCAGCAGGACCAGGGCCACGGCGGCCAGCGCGCCCATCACCGACCAGGGTGTCCACGTCACCTGCGGCCCGATGGGGCCGGGGTCGGGCACCGGCACCCGGCCCGCCGGCCGCCCCCGCATCGCGTACACCGTGACGTCGTCGTCGACCAGGACCCTCGTCAGCTCCCGCCGCTCGTCCAGGTGCCGGACCAGCCGGGACTCCCAGGTCGCCGGGTAGCCCGCGTCCAGCTCCAGGTAGGTCACCTGACTCTCGTTCACCATCAGGTACGAGTTCGGTCCCGCGTCCTTGAGCGCCTTGACCAGGCCGGAGACCCGCACCGGGTCGACGGGCGCCTGCGTCGGCAGGTAGTCCACCCGCTCCATGTCCCGCGCGCCCCACGGCAGCGCCGGGGTCACGTCGTCGACCGGGTCCTGGGTCAGCCACAGCAGCCGTACGGTCGGCCGGTCGTGGGCGTACACCCAGTCCATGGCCGCGACCTCGCCGGGCCGGGTCCGCTCGAACGGCTCGTTGCCCCACCGGGCCACCAGGAAGCCGCCCATCAGCAGCAGCCCCGCCACGAGCGCGGCCACCGGGGCGAGGCTGATCCGGTGCCTCGCCCGCTCCTCCGCGGTGGCACCGGCGCGCGGGAACAGCGCGAGGGCGCCGAGCAGGGCCGCGCCCGGCACCGCGAACATGAAGACGCGCAGCGCCATCTCACCGCCGTAGGACTGCATGCCGAAGCCCAGGAACGGGACGAAGGTGAGCACCAGCAGCGACCGCTCGCGGTACCGGTGGAGGCGTCTGCGCCACCAGCCCCAGCAGGCGAACGCCATCACCGAGCCGGCCAGCAGCACCCGGGTGTACAGGACCAGCTTGTGGGTCGAACTCCCGCCCTGGATACGGCCGGAGACGGACGTCGAGACGTTGCTGCCCACCCCGCCGACCCCGCCGAACAGGTCGTCGAAGTGGCCGGACCAGTACGGCTCGGCCATGAAGCCGACCCAGGCCGCCACCAGCACAGCGAACAGGATGGGCAGCCCGCGCAGTTCCGACCGCCCGGCCAGCACCAGTGCCGTGAGCACACCGAGCATCACGAACGGGGTGAGCTGGTGGGCCGGGACGCTCGCCGCGTACAGGCCGATCAGCACCAGCAGCAGCACGGCACGCTGCCGCCGGTCGGTGGGCGCCACCTCGGCCTCGCCGGGGCGGCGCCCGGACCAGATCACCCGCGGGGCGCGGAACCAGACCAGCAGGACGGCGACGAAGACGAGGTACAGCAGATAGGTGAAGCCCTGCGGGGAGAAGTAGTCCTGGCCGACCCAGCCGCTCAGCACGAAGAGCCAGACTCCGGTCCACTTGGCCCGCCAGCTCGCCCGCAGGGACCGGGTCAGCAGGAACATCGGTGCCAGATAGGCGAGCTGGACGGCCGTGGGCCACCAGCGGATGATCTCCGTGAAGTCGTCGATCCCGCACGCCCGGGCGACGAACGCGGCCGCCGCGAAGAAGCCGGGCCAGCTCCAGCGGGCGTCCAGGTCCGGTACGGCGGAGCCGGTGCGGTCGATGTAGTCGATGAAGCCGAGGTGCTGCCAGGCCGTCGCGAACCGCGGCTCGGTCTCCAGCACCGCGGGCAGCGCGTGCAGGGACACCACCGTCGCCAGCAGGGTGACCAGGAGCAGCGCCCGGTGCTCGCGGCGCAGCCACAGCAGCGAGGCGAACACCGTGACCAGCAGCGCGGCCCCCACCAGGGTGGGCAGGGGCAGCACGGAGACCAGGCCGAGCCCGCCCATCCCGTCCAGGTCGCCCTCACCGAGCCGCAGCGCCGGCACCCAGTACAGCAGCAGCGCGGCGACCAGCAGACAGCCGAGGACCACTCCGGAACGGGTGGGCGTGGCCCGCTTGCCCGGTGCGGGCGGTGCGGGCGGTGCGGGCGGTGCGGGCGGTGCGGGTGGTGGCGGCTCGTCGGGTACGGCGTCGCCGTCCGCGAGGTCACCGGCCGCCGCCCGCGTGAACGGCGCGTCGACCTCGGTACCACCGGTGGGCGACACGTACCCGAACGGCGCGACGCCCGCTCCGAACGGGGCGTCCACCTCCTCCGAGGGCTTGCCGGACGTCCCGGACGTGGCGCCGGCCTCTCCGAACGGGAGCGGCGCGTCCGATTCCTCGAACAGGGCGTCGACCCCTCCGAACGGCGCCTCGGACTCCTCGAACAGAGCGTCAGCGGGCCCGAAGGGGGCGTCGGTCTCCTCGAATCGTGCGTCGGCTGTCCCGAAGGGGGCGTCCACAGGCACGAAGGGGGTGTCGGTCTCGCCGAATCGTGTGTCGGCGGTCCTGAACGGGGCGTCCCCAGGTCCGAGCGGTGGATCGGCCGTCCCGAACGGTGTGGCAGCGTCGTGCTGCGGTGTGCCGGTCCCCGCTTTTCGCAGGAGTGCCGCCTCCGCCGGGCCGAGTGACGCCTCGGCGCCCGGCTCCGGTTCCTCGACCGGGCGCGGTACGGGCACGCCGGCCGGTGGGGTGCCGGGGCCCGGGCGGACGTCCGGGCGGCGTTCGAGGTGGTCGAAGTCGACGTGGATGCCGAGGGCGAGGGTGTCCTTCTCCAGTGCCCAGCCCGGACTGTGCCGGGGCGTGGGGGAGCCGGCCGGGAGGCCGGGGTCGTCCCCGCGCGGGCGGGAGCCCGCGCGCGGCCGGGAGCGGGAGGGCTCCCCGAGGTCGGCGAGGTCGCCGTCCGGTGCCGCGGCGTCCGGCACGGTGACGGGAGCCGCACGGACCGTCCGCCACAGTCTCGGCGCGGCGAGCGCCACGATCACGGTCAGGCTGGAGATCTCGGCGACACCCGCGCCGGTCAGGCCCATCCGCGGCAACAGCAGCAGGGTCAGGCCCAGCACCAGCACGCACAGCAGGCCCTGCAGCCAGGCGAGTCCGGCGGTCCGGCTCTGCGCGCGCAGCACCGCGAAGTGCGTCTCCATCACGACCCGCAGCACCGAGCCGATCGCGAACCAGCGCAGCAGCGGGGTCGCCGCGTCCGCGTAGCCGTCGCCGAACACGCCGAGGATCCAGGGCGCGCCGACGAACAGCGCACCCGCGATCGGCAGCATGATCCGGGCCATGCGCCGCAGCGCGGCACGGGTGTCGGCGGCGAGCCGCCCCGGATCGTGCGAACCCTCGACCGTCAGCGACGCGCCCATGTTGATGGCGAGCAGGTTGGTCGTGCCGCCGATGGTGGTGGTGATGTAGAAGTACGCGTTGTCCTCGGCGCTGACCTGCGAGGCGATGATCACCGGGACCAGGTAGACCACGGCGAGCGAGAACAGGGACCCGGTGTAGTCCCCGGCCAGGAACCTGCCGATCTCGCGCAGCGCCGGCGGCTTGGCGTGGCCCTCGGTCGACCTGACGTGCCGCGGCACGAGACGCCGGAACACCAGCCAGCCCAGCGGCACCACCGAGGTGGCGATCGCCGCGACCCAGGACACGAAGACGCCGGTGGTCGGGACGGCCACGGCGAACGCGACGAGCAGCCCCAGCTTCACGGCCGAGAACACGGTGTTGCCGACCGGCACCCACGGCGCGCTGCGCAGCCCGGTCAGCACACCGTCCTGGAGGGTGAGCAGGTTCCAGGCGACGACGGCCGCGATGAATCCCAGCCCGTTGACCGGCCCGTGCAGGAAGCGGTACGACGGCCCCCACGCGCCCAGGGTCATCAGGAAGACGCCGGCGGCGAGCGCCACGATCAGCGAACTGCCCGCGTAGGTGCGAAAGATGAGGCGGCCGGTGCGCTGCCCCGACACCGGGATGAAGCGGGCCAGCGCGCCGGTCAGGGTCACCGCGGTCAGTCCGGCGAGCAGCTTCATCGCGGCGATGGCGGCGGAGCCCTGGCCGACCGCCGCCTCGGAGTAGTAGCGGGCCGCGGCCAGCCAGAAGCCGAGCCCGAGGACGGCGGAGATGCCGGTGTTGAGCATCAGCGCGTAGGCGTTGCGGAACAGCGGGCTGCCGCCGGCCGGGCGGCCCGCCCCGGGCAGGCGCAGTCGGCGTCCGGGCCGCTCGGGCGCCTGGGTCCCGGGCGGCGCGGTCTCGGTGGTGGTGGTCGTGTCAGACACGGGAGCTGATGGCCTTCCGGCGGACCTGGTGTGCTCTTCGGACGAGTGCGTAGCCCTTGGTGAGGGCGCGGTCCCTGGCGAAGTTCCGGGCGATCGCGCGGCCCTTGAGCAGCCGTTCGAACTCCTCGACGCCGGTGCCGCGGCGGACGGTGACGCGGCGCAGGGCGTAGGGACCCTGCCGGCGGCGGGCGAGCCCGTTGCCGACGGCCAGCGCCTGGCCGTACCCCGCCGCGCGCACCGCCTGGCGAACCCGGCGGCTGGAGTAGCCGTAGGGGTAGGCGAACGACACCGGCCGCGCGCCGAGTTCCGCCGTGAGGATGTCGGTGCTGTGCCCGAGTTCCGCGCGCAGCGCCGCGTCGTCGAGCTGGTCGAGTTGCGGGTGGGTGTGGCTGTGGCCGCCGATCTCGACGCCGGTGTTCGCGAGGTCGCGCACCTGCTGCCAGTCCAGCATGGTGTCCAGGCCGCCGCCGGTGTCGTACGCGCCCTTGATCCAGCCGGTGGAGACGAACAGCGTGGCCGGGAAGCCGTGCCGGGCGAGCACGGGCAGGGCGTGCCGGTGGACGCCCTCGTAGCCGTCGTCGAAGGTGATCAGCACCGGCCGGGCGGGCAGCGGGGCGCCGCGGCGCCAGTGCGCCGCGAGGCCGGCGGTGGTCACCGGGGTCAGCCCGAGGTCGCCGATGAGCGCCATCTGCTCGGCGAACGCCTCGGGAGCGACCGACAGCTCCCGGGTGGCGTCGTTGGGCGCGCTCGCCACCGCGTGGTACATGAGGATCGGCACGGGTGCGTCGGTCACGGGCGTTCCCCCTCGATCCGTACGACGGAGAACGTGGTACCGCCCCGCCGGGCGCGCACCCGTCCCACGACGTAGCCGCTCGCCGCCGTCAGCACCCCGGCGACGATGGCGCCCGCGCGTCCCGCGCCACCCGGCCGGGCGAGCAGCGCGTCCCGCAGGCCACGGGCGACGCCCGCGGGCAGCACGCGGGTCGTGTACCGGCGTTCGGACTCCAGCCCCTTGCCGGCGCCGACGCTCCGCGCCACCAGGGCCTTCGACAGGCCCTCGGCGTAGGTGCGGGTGCGGAAGTACGCGAAGCGTTCCCGGGGCCCGGGCACCCGGTGGTGGATCACCGCGCGGTCGTCGATGAGCAGCAGCGCGTCGGGGCGGGCCCGGGTGAGGCGAATGCACAGTTCCGTCTCCTCGCAGCCCAGCGGGCGCCGGTCGCCGTCGCGTCCGATGCCGGTGGCGAAGCCGCCCGCGGCCTCGAACGCCGTACGCCGGAAGGAGGCGTTCCCGCCCAGGACGTTGCGGACCCGGACCCGGCCGGGCGGCAGTCCCCGGTAGGTGCAGCCCACCACCCAGTCGAACTCCTCGGGGAACCAGGCCGGGCGCCGGCCCGACGCCCAGACGGGGATCGTGCGGCCGCCGACGGCCATCACCTTCGGGTCGGCATACCCCTCGGCGAAGCGGCGCAGCCAGTCGCGCTCGGCCACGGCGTCGTCGTCGAGGAAGGCGATCACCTCGCCGTGGGAGGCGGCGATGCCGGTGTTGCGGCCGGCCGACAGGCCGCGCGGGCCCGCGTTGGCCAGCACCCGCACCCCGGCCTCCGCCTCGTACTCCCGGGCCAGCCGCTCCAGCAGGGCGGCGTTGTGGTCCACGACCAGGAGCGTCTCCAGCGCCGGACACGACTGCGCGCGCACCGAGGAGACCGCCGCGAGGATGTCCTCCCAGCGGTCCTCGGTGTACACGCAGATCACGACGGAGATGCCGGGATCTCTCAAGACACCTCTCCCCGGACCGAGTCGAGCAGTGGGGAGTGGTGTTCCTGGCGGCGCAGCTCGCGCCGGTTGGAGCGTTCCCTGAGGATGACCTTCAGCACCCGGAACCCGTCGCGGACCGCGCGCAGGTTGCTCGTGCCGTGGATCCGCAGGTACTCGTGGCTCGGGATCTCCTGCACCTTCAGGCCCGCCTTGACCACTCTGATGTTCATCAGCGTCTCGACCTCGAAGCCGGTGCAGTCGAGGTCGATCTTGTCGAGGCAGTGCCGCCAGAACGCGTTGTATCCGTAGCACAGGTCGGTGTAGCGGGCGCCGAACTTGCGGTTGACGACCGTGCACAGTGCCCAGTTGCCGAGCTTGCGGATGAAGGTCATGTCGTCGGTGCCGCCGCCGTTGGCGAAGCGGGAGCCCTTGGCGAAGTCGGCGCCCGAGACGAGCGCGGAGACGTAGGAGACGATCTCGCCCCCGTCGGCCGAGCCGTCCGCGTCGACCATCACGACGATGTCGCCGGTGCACGCCTCGAAACCGGAGATCAGGGCATCCCCCTTGCCCTTGCCCCGCTGTTCGACGACCTTCACCGCGGGCCACAGCGAACGGGCGACCTCGACGGTGTCGTCGGTGGAATTGCCGTCGACGAGAACGACTTCCTGGATCCAGCCCGGAAGGGTCTTGAAGACGTAGGGCAGATTCTCCGCCTCGTTCATGGCGGGAATCACCACGCTCACCGGCGGAGTGATCGCCAGGTGGGAGGAGATGGGCCGGTAGTGGGTGGCGATCAGCGGATTCTTGCCCGAACTGGGCGGATGCAGAACAGAACTCATGAGTGTGTGTCCCTCTCGTCCGGTGGACCGCCCGCCCCTGGGCGGCCCGGCTCTGTGTCCGGTTCGAAAGGGGGGTTCTCATCGCGGGCACGGCGAACTGCTCTCCGTGCACCCTGACGAGCTGGCAAAGCTGGCCGGCCTGCCCGAAGAAGAAGGCAGGCGGTCGCGCGGCACGACTCGGTGACACGCGCGGTCACCGAGCACGGCACCCCCCTACCGCGCCCCGCGCCGGAACGTCACGGCCCTGAGCCCTCCCCTGAACCGCGTGCCGACGGACCGATGCGGGTGAGATGTACGACGGTATTGACGATTGAAGCAAAATGGCAAGGCCTGGAACGAGCCTCACGTTTTTGTTGGTTTGGCCGTTACACAACTTTGGCCCGGGTTGGTCACTCTTGCGGGAGTTTCCTCGCAGACCGTTCCCGGTGAGCGAGGATCCGATGAGCAAGGATTCGGTGCGCGAGGAGAGGCAGGAGGAGGAGCAGGCTGAGCACGGTCACCGCGACGACACCGCCGCGGACCGACCAGCGGTGCACCGCCAGCATCGCCTGGGCGACCAGCATGTTCAGCACGACCGCTCCCGCCAGCGCGGTGAGCACCCGGCCGAACGGTTCCAGCCCGCGCAGCGCCGCCCCGATGCCCGCGGCGGGTGCCGCGAGCAGGAAGAACAGCGTGCACGGGCCGCGCAGTGGTGTGCCGGCGTCGGTGAGGGCGAGAGTCGCGCCGACCGCTCCGACGGCCGTGGCCGCCCCCGCGAGCAGGGGTGACAGGTCCCTCCCCGGTCCTGTCCCGGTCCGCTCGGCGCCGCCTCCGGCGTCGTCCGTCGAAGGTGTCTTGATGCGTAACGTCTGCATTGGCGACTTTGCCCCCCAAGGCGCCGGATGTCGGCTTCAATGTCGCGCAGCCGTGCCGGGCCGTCAAGACGGCACCCTCTCTTTAAACATGTGTTCCCATCGCGGGATCCCCGGTGGCCATCCCGCGCAATTGACGCTCCGTCGGCATATCTGACATGCACACGCAAGCCCTGGAAGGGTGAACTTCCTGGGGCGATCCGGTCGAGACGTCGTTGAGAGCTGAAAAGTCTTGGCATGGACACTTCCCGTCAACACGCGTAGTTGCTACGAAAGTCATGGCAGAGATCCTGCTAAAGGGAGGTTCCATGAGACGTTCCCGACTTACCGGATTCGTTACCTCGCTCCTCCTCGCCACCGGTCTCGGTCTGACCGGGGCCGCCACGGCGCAGGCTTCACCGACGGCCGCGACCGGCGGCTACGTGGCGCTCGGCGACTCCTACTCCTCCGGGGTGGGATCAGGCAGTTACATCAGCTCCAGCGGCAACTGCGACCGCAGCACCAAGGCGTACCCGTACCTGTGGAACGCCGCCCACGGCCCGTCCTCGTTCGCCTTCAACGCCTGCTCGGGCGCCCGGACCGACGACGTGCTGGCGGGTCAGCTCGGCTCCCTCAGCTCCTCCACCGGCCTGGTGTCCATCACCATCGGCGGCAACGACGCCGGTTTCTCCGACGTCATGACGACCTGTGTCACCAGCTCCGACAGCACCTGCCTCGCCAGGATCAACACCGCCAAGGCGTACGTCGACTCGACGCTCCCCGGCAAGCTCGACGCCGTCTACGACGCGATCAGCGCCAAAGCCCCGGCCGCCCGGGTGGTCGTGATCGGCTACCCCCGCTTCTACAAGATCGGCCAGACCTGCATCGGGCTCTCCGACACCAAGCGGTCCGCCATCAACAGCGCGGCCGACTACCTGGACGACGCCATCCAGAAGCGCGCCCTGGACCACAACTTCGTCTTCGGTGACGTCCGCACCCCGTTCACCGGTCACGAGATCTGCTCCGGCGACTCCTGGCTGCACAGCCTCAACTGGCTCGACATCGGCGAGTCGTACCACCCCACGGCGACCGGCCAGTCCGGTGGCTATCTGCCGGTGCTCACCAACGCGGCCTGAGCCGTACGGCCGGCATCGTCAACGCGAGACCTTCCCGGTTCGACCCGTCAGGGTGAATTCACCCTGTGGTTCCCCGTGCGACTCACCGTGTGGTTCCCGGAGCGCATGCTCAGGGTGAGGCCGAAGGGGATGCGGAGGCCCCGTCCGACGGGGTCTCCGTGGCCGTCGTCGCGCACGTCACCGTGAACGGCACCGCGTTCGACGTGGCCCGCACCGGACTCCGCACCTCCACGCTGATCCCGTTCTCGACCGTCCCGCTGTCGGAGTAGGCGGTCACGACCACCCGCACCTGCCGGGTGGCGCCCCCGCCCGACGGGAACGACAGCGTCTTCCACCCCGGGTCGGACACCGACCCGTGCGCCAGCACCCACCGGTACTCCACCCGCGCGGGCAGCCGGCCCACCGTGAACGTCGCCGTGAACGCGGGCGCCTGGGCGTCCGGCGGCGGGCAGGTCCCGTCGTACGTCGTGTGCGCACCCGCCAGCGTGACCCGCACCGACTGGGCCGGCCGGCTGCTCGGCGCGGCACTGCTCGGCGTGGACGGCGGCGCCTCGGACTTCGCGTCGGTGCCGGTGCTCGCCGAGGGGGAGTGCGCGGTACCGCTCGCCCGTCCGGTGCGCGCGTCGTCGCTCCCGTCACCGCCGCCGTGCCCGTGGTCGAGCAGCGCGTACGTCAGCCCCGCGACCGCCAGGACGACCGCCAGCAGACCCGCCACCAGCACCGCGCCCGAACGCCGTCCGCGCTCCGGCCCGGCCGCCGTGGTGCGCGGCTCCGCGTACCCGGTGGGCAGCGGCACCGGCGGCGTGGGCGAGGGCCGTTGCGGCCGCGCGGCGACCGTCGGGGCGTACGGCGAGGACGGCAGCGGCCGGGTGCGGGCCGCTCCGCCCGCCGCCACGGTCCGCAGATCCCGCTCGGCCCGCTCGGCGGACAGCCGTTCGGCGGGGTCCTTGCGCAGCAGCCCCTCGATGACCGGGGCGAGCGGTCCGGCCCGCCGGGGCTCGGGCAGTTCGTCGTCCACCACCGCGCGCAGGGTGCTCAGCGGAGTGTCGTGCCGGAACGGGGAGTTGCCCTCGACGGCCGCGTACAGCAGCACGCCCAGCGACCACAGGTCCGACTCGGGGCCCGGGTTGCGTCCCAGTGCCCGCTCGGGGGCGAGGAACTCGGGCGAGCCGATCACCTCCCCGGTCATGGTGAGCGCGGAGCTGCCCTCGACCGTCGCGATGCCGAAGTCGGTGAGCACCACCCGGCCGTCGTCGGCCAGCAGCACGTTGGCCGGCTTCACGTCCCGGTGCAGCACCCCGGCGGCGTGCGCGGCGCGCAGCGCGGCCAGCACCTCGGCGCCGATGTGCGCCGCCCGCTCCGGCGTGAACGGGCCCTCGGCGTCGAGCCGGTCGGCCAGCGACAGGCCCCGCACCAGCTCCATCACGATCCAGGGGCGCCCGCCCTCCATGGCCACGTCGTACACCGTGACCACGTTGCGGTTCCCGACCCGGGCCGCCGCCCACGCCTCGCGCTCCAGCCGCGCGTACAGCCGCTCGACGTCCGCGACGTCCAGCCCGGCCGGGGCCCGCACCTCCTTGACGGCCACCTCGCGGTGCAGCACCTCGTCCCGGGCGCGCCACACGGTGCCCATGCCGCCCTCGCCCAGCGGGGACAGCAGACGGTATCGGTCCGCGATCACACGTTCACGGCCCGGCTCTTCGGACACGGGGTCCCCCCACGGCATCTGTCGCGATATCAACACAAAAGTAGCTCAGCCCAGCGCGGTTGCCGCCCCCTTGAGCACCAATCCGGCACCCAGGGCGAGCACCACGAGCGCGGACGCGAGCGGCAGGGTCCGGCGCAGCAGGCCGGCCATCGGGTGGCCGGTCCAGCGCGGACGCCGGTCCAGTACGCGGCTGACGCCCGACCCCAGCCGGACGACGGCGAACCCGGCCGCCGTGAGCGTCAGCGCGAGACCGGCGCCGTACGCCACGACGAGCAGCAGCCCGAACCACGCCTTGCCGAGCGCGGCGGCGCCGACCAGCACGACGACCGCGGACGGGCTGGGCACCAGGCCACCGGCGAAGCCGAGCAGGATCGTGCCGCGCAGGGTGGGGGCGACGGGGTGGCTGTGGGTGTGCCCGCCGTGGGTGTGTTCGAGGACGCCGTGGCTGTGGTCGCGGCTGTGGCCGTGACTGTGTTCCGCTTCGTGGCCGTGTTCGTGGCCGTGTTCGTGCGGGGCGTGGTGGTCGTGATGGTCGGGGCCGTGGTGGGCGCGGCCGTGTTCGCGGTCGTGGGGGTGGCTGTGCTCGTGCCGGTCGTGGGGGTGGTCGTGCCGGTCGTGGTCGCCGTGGTCGAGGTGGCCGTGCGCGTGGGGGGCCGTCCCGTGGTGGGCGCCGACGGCGACCGGCCGGCGCCGGGTCACCTGGGCCGCCGCGGTCACCTCGCTCACCTCGGCCGGGGCGGGTGCGCGGGTGCGCGTGTGCGTGTGGTTGCGCCAGGCCCGCCGGGTCAGGTTCACGCCCGCCACCAGCACCAGGGCGCCGCTGGCGATGCCCAGCCAGGCGATCACCGAGGGCGTGGCCGCGGAACCCGCGGTGACGAGCAGGCCGAGGGCGACCACGCCGAGCGTGTGGGTCACCGTCACCGAGGCCGCCAGCGGCAGCACGTCCCGCAGCCGGGCCCGGCCCCCGCGCGCGGCGGCCGTCGCGGCCATCAGCGTCTTGCCGTGGCCGGGCGCGAGGGCGTGCATCGCGCCGAGCACCACGGCGATGAGCAGGGCGAGCGCGGCGAAGCCGACGGTCAGGTCGTGCCGGGCCACCAGGTCGTCCAGGGCACGCGTCCAGCGGTCGGCGCCCCGGGGCAGCACGGAGGCGCCCGGGGCGTCCTGCCGCTCCCGCGCGAGGGCCGGACCGCCGGGGCGCACGCGCAAGGAGGCGTCGACGGTGTCGGCGGGGGAGGACAGCAGATCCTTCGGATAGGTGGTGAGTTCGCGCGAGACCGACGCCTTCGGCACGTCCGTCGCGGTGAGCGTCGTACGGTCGCCGCGCGCGGTGATCTCCCGCCAGCCCGGGCCGCCGGTGGCGCCCGCGCTGTGGAAGCCGACGGTGACGGTCCTGCCGCGGGGCAGCGGCGCGGTGAACCGGCACTCCACGCGCAGCGTGTGCAGTCCGGCCTGACCGGGGCGCAGGGCGGCGTGCGCGGCACCGGGGGTCAGCGTGGCGGCACGGCCCTGGACGGTGAGCCGGCTGCCCCGGGCGGCCTCGGCGCACCGCTGCTCGGCCCAGGCGGGCAGGCCGAGCCGCCGGACGGCGGGGCCGGCCTGGGTGGCCGGGATCTCCGCGAGGTCCTCCACATGGTCGATCCGCACCTGCCCCGGAGCGGTGACCAGACCGTCGTAGCGGTTGACGGTGAAGTTGCCGAGGGGATGCGCGCTCGCCGCCGCGGCCGGGGCCAGCAGGAGGGCGCAGGCGGCGGTGAGGACGGCGGCGGCCGAGGCCACCGGGCGGCGGAGGTTCACTCGGCGGCCTCCAGCGCCTTGCGGGCCGCGGCCGCGCCCAGGGGGGAGAAACCGGGGTTCAGCTGCAGGGCGGCCCGCAGCGAGGCACGGCCGGCCGCGGTGTGCCCTGTGGCCAGCTCGATCATTCCGCGGTGGTACCGGAAGGCGGCGCTGCGGTAGCCGGTCGCCGTGGCCCTGCGGGCATAGCCGAGGGCTTCTGTGTCATGGCCGTTGACGTGCAGCGCCCAGGCCAGGGCGTCCGCGGTGTGCACGGTGTGGCGGCGGGCCCACTCGGCGCGGGCCGCGCGCAGGGCGGACACCTTGTCACCGTGGTCGGCCGCCGCGAGCGCGGTGTCGAGGTCGGCGTTGACGCCGTTGGCGCGGGCGAGGGCGATCCAGGCGTCCACGAGCGCGTACTGCTCGCGTGCCCTGGCCCGGTCGCCGGACCCGCCCCTGGCCTCGTACAGCTCGCCCAGCTCGACCAGCGGCCCGGGCAGCGGATAGCGGGCGACCACGGTCCGCAGGCCCTCGATCGCCTCGTCCCGCCGACCGGTGGCCGCCTGCGCACGGGCCCGGCCCTCCAGCGCGGGGAGGTAGTTGTCGTCGGCGGCCAGCGCCCGGGCGTAGTAGCCGAGCGCCTCGCTGTAGCGCCCCTGGTTCCAGGCGAGTTGGCCGAGCTGGGCGGCCACGTACGCCACGTCGCCCGGCGAGGTGGCGGCGGTGAGGGCCTGCCGGAGCACGCGCCGGGCG
This sequence comes from Streptomyces sp. IBSBF 3136, assembly GCF_036815105.1. Taxonomy (NCBI): domain Bacteria; kingdom Bacillati; phylum Actinomycetota; class Actinomycetes; order Kitasatosporales; family Streptomycetaceae; genus Streptomyces; species Streptomyces sp. IBSBF 3136. The sequence continues at coordinate 60,873 of NZ_JAJSZC010000008.1, read as the reverse complement.
GTCGTCACGTCGCCGCGCAGCTCGTACACGTACGCGTACCGCGTGAAGACCGGCACGCCCGGCCTGCGGTCGTCGGCGGTCCGGGCGGCGTGTGCCGCGTCGGCGTAGCGGCCCAGTTCCACCAGGGCGTCGATGCGCGAGGACAGGGCGCGTTCGCTGTACGGGTTCCGCCGCAGCGCCTGGTCCGACCAGACCAGGGCGTCCTTGAAGTCGTGCCGCGCGGCGGCGAGGGCGGCCCGGCCGGCCAGCGCCTGGTCGTTGCCGGGGGTCAGGGACAGGGACCGCTTCAGCGCCTTCTCGGCCTGCGGGTAACGGGCCGGGTCCCCCTTGGTGCGCGCCTGCTCGACGTAGGCCAGGCCGAGGGTGGCCCAACTGCCCGCGTCCTTCGGCTGGGACCGCAGGTGGGACTGCAGCGCGGCGATCCCCGCGTCCAGGTCGCCACTGCCCAGCGCCCCCGGATCGACGGCACCGGAGGAAGCCGCCACGGCCACGGAGCCCTGGTCCCGCGCGGCCCCGAGAGCGATCGCCCCACCGGTGAGCGCCACGGCCAGCAGCGCCGCACACCCGACGAGCCGCACACCCCGCCACCGCCGCCCGGCGGCGGAGACCCGGCGTACGGCGGCTACGCGTTCGTCGCCGACGGGGCCATGGCTGACCGTGTCATGGGCGTCGGGTTCGTGGGCGTCGGGCCCGGCGGGTCCTCCCGGGCGGGAGCCGTTCGTGCGGGGCGGGTCCCCGGCCTCGGAGTCGACTGCCGCGGCTTTGCCCGTGGCGAGTTCCGCGGACGCGGGGGGCCGGGGGGCGGACGGACCGGGGCGTGCCGTGTCCGTCGCCGTGGCTGCGGCCGCTGTCCGCTCCGCGCCGATCCGGCGGACGGCGGCGGTGCTCTCGTCGGCGACGGCACCGTGGGCGACGGGTTCCTGGGCGCTGGGTTCGTGGGCTGCCGGCCCTCCCGGGCGGGAGCCGTTCGTGCGGGGCGGGTCCCCGGCCTCGGAGTCGGGTGCAGGGGCTTTGCCCGCGGTGAGTTCCGCGGACGCGGGTGCCCCCGGGGCGGATGCGCCGGGGCGCGCTGTCGCGGTCGGAGCGGTGGCCGCAGCCTTCCCCGGCGCGGCGGGCGCCACCCGGTCCGGCACCGCGGGCGCGGGCCGTGTCGTGCCGATCCGGCGGACGGCGGCGGTGCGTTCGTCGGTTTCGCCGGTCGTGGCGGCGGGTTCGCCGGCAACGGCAGCCGGGGCACCCGGGTCAGCCGGGGAGGTCGCCCGCTCGGCACCGGTCCGGCGGACGGCGGCGGTGCGTTCGTCCGGGCCGGTCACGGCGGTGGCGTCGTCGGCGACGGTGGTCCGGCCGGCCGGGGAGGGGCCGCCCGCGCCGGGTGGGGGTCCGGTGTCGGGGCCGGCCTGGGCCGGGCTCCGCTCGCCGGGCTCGTCGTCGTTCGTGCGCGCGGGCATGCCTCTCCTCGGTCGCCTGGTGGGTGGAGCAAAGGGCGCGGCCCGCCGTGGGGGGAGGGGAAACGGGCCGCGCCGGTCGGTGGGGTGCGGAAGGGTCAGTACGGGCGCTGCATCCGGCGGCGCCACCACGCGAAGGCGGTGCCGATCAGCAGGATCCCGGCCGCGCCCGAGGCCGCGGAGGCGGCGATCAGGACGGTGTCGCCCGAACCGCCGGAGGACGAGCCGGCCGGTGAGAGCGCGTCACCGAGCTGGCTGCGCACGTCAGCGCCGGAGGTCGTGCCCTTGGCGAGCGCGCCGCGCGAACCCGAGGTGGGCTCGGCCACGTACGGGAAGTACTTCTCGAACTTCTTGTCGTTCTTGTCGACCGCGTCGCCCAGGTCGTTCTTGGAGCCGACGAGTTCGCCCTCCACGACCTGGAGCGCCTCGTCCACCACGTCGTCGGTGAGCCGGCGGCCGTTGGGGAAGCCCGCGTTGTCGCCGTCCAGGACGCCCAGCCGCTTGGGGTGCATGCTCGGCTTGATCGAGGTGTTCAGCCGCAGCTCCTCCGCGGGCCGTACCTTCGGGGGCTGGTTGAGCCCCTTGACGCCCTTGAGGAAGACGTCGACCAGGTCGTTGCGCGGCTCGGCGGGCGCCTTGATCTTGTAGATCGACTCGATCAGCTTGGGCAGCTCGGGATTGGTGACGTTCTTCAGGAACTGCCCGTCGTACGCGGGCTGGGAGGCGTTGAACCGGTCCTTGTCCTTCTGCGGGTTCACCACCTCGTTGACCAGCGGGTTGCCCAGCCGCGACACCTGCGCGTAGTAGCCCTGCGCGTTGCGGCGCTGGGTGGTGGACCAGATGCCGACGATCGGCTGCTTCGCGGACTCGCGGATCAGGTCGGTGGGTACCTGAAGCGCGATGGTGTTGACGTTGTAGCCCTTGAGCGTGTCCCGGCCGACCTCGGTGAGGTTGCCGCCGTACAGCAGGTCGAACACCCGCAGGTCAAGGAAGAACGGGTCGTCGGCCTGGCCGGCGAAGGTCGCGGCACCGCCCGCCGCCTTGTACACGGCCTGGGCGCGCAGCTTGCCGTAGTCCGGCATGGACGCCTTGCCCACGTTCGACGGCGCGACCGGCACGTCGTCCGCGACCCTCGTCTTCGACACCACGTGCTGGTGCTTCAGCCGGATCAGGTCGATGTCGTACGTCTGCGTGATGTTGAGGTCGGGGTCGTCGAGGCTGGTCACCGGACCGGTGTTGTACAGGAACGTGTTGCCGTTCTTGGTGTGCGTCCTGAACGTGTAGCGGAACAGCAGATCGTCCTGCGCGTCACCGTTGCTGTCTATGTGGATGTCGTACTGGGCGTCGTCCGCGAACGTGTAGAAGTTCGGCCCGCCGGCGGGCTCCTCGAACGGGATCCAGTTCGCCACGATCGTCGTGGAGTCGGGCTTGTCCGGGCTGACGAACGCGTACAGGTCCGTGTTGTCGTACTGCGGCGTCCCCGAGATCAGTGGGGCCTCCCGGTGGGAGGAGGCGGAGGCCGCCCCGGGTTCCAGCGTGGCGACGCCGGCGGCTGCGAGCCCCCCGGCGGCCAGCGCGCCACAGATGAGCGAGACCAGGCCCTTGCGTCCTGTGCCGCTCCTGGAGAAGAGAGGTGTCATGCCGTCCGTCCTCAGTGCCGACTTGCCTTTGACGGACGGGTATACGGAACCGGGCGCCGGATCGGATTGGTCGGACGGAAAAAATCTTTTCGGCGTTCCGGACCCGCGTTTTCGGCCCCCTGATCCGTATCAACCGCCGGAGGTGTGCGCTCGTGCGGATGCGTGGAGCCAGAGGCAGGGCCGGCTGCGGCCACGGAAGGGCGGCCGGGGTGGAGGCGGACCAACTCCTCGTGCTCGTCGCGGGCGGCGACCAGAGGGCGTTCGAGGATCTCTACGGACTGGTCTCGGGGCCGGTGTTCGGACTCGTCCGGCGGATCGTGCGCGACCCCGCGCAGTCCGAGGAGGTGGCGCAGGAGGTGCTGCTCGAACTCTGGCGCTCCGCCGCCCGGTTCGACCCGCGGCGCGGCAGCGCCCTGTCCTGGATCCTCACGCTCGCCCACCGCCGCGCCGTCGACCGGGTGCGCAGTGCGCGCGCGGCCGGGGAACGCGAGCAGCGGGAGGCGCTGCGCGCCGGGGAACCCGCCTTCGACCACGTGGCCGAGGAGGTGGAGGCGGGCCTGGAGCGCGAGTGGGTGCGCCGCTGCCTGGACCGGCTCACCGCGCTGCAGCGCCAGTCCGTGACCCTCGCCTACTACGACGGCTACACCTACCGTGAGGTGGCCGAGCGGCTCAAGCTGCCGCTGGGCACGGTCAAGACGCGGATGCGCGACGGGCTCACCCGGCTGCGCGAGTGCCTGGGAGGTGCCGCATGAGTGTCATCGGCCGCCTGCTGGGCCGCGAGGACCTGCACTCCCTCGCCGCGCCCTACGCGCTCGACGCCCTCGAACCGGGCGAGCGGCGCCGTTTCGAGAAGCACCTCGGCTCCTGCGACCGCTGCGCCGGCGAGGTCCGGGCGCTGGCCGAGGACGCCGTCCGGCTGGCCTGGTCCACGGCCGCCCCCGCGCCGGCCGCGCTGCGCGACCGGGTCCTGGCCGCCGTCCGCACCCTCCCGCAGGAGCAGCCGCAGGGGCCCGCCAGGGAGCACGCCCCCCAGCTCCCGCCGCACGTCTGGGGCGTCCAGCCCCCGCCCGCGCGCACCCGCACGCCCCGGGGGCGCCCCCTCTTCGTGCCGTTCGCCACGGCGACCGCCGCGGCCGCCCTCGTCGTCGCCTCGCTCTTCGCGGTCCAGGCGCACCACACCCAGGACCGGCTGGACGCCGAGCGGGACCGGGCACGTGAGATCGCCCACGTTCTCGCCGCTCCGGACGCGCGCGCCGCCGCCGGCACGGACGCGCGCGGCCGCGGTATCGGAGTGATCGCTTCCGCATCGGAGCGGCGGGCCGTCGTCACGCTGAGCGGATACGGCACGCCGTCCGGCGGCCGCGTCCATCAGCTCTGGCTCATGCGCCCCCATGTGCAACCGCGCTCCCTGGGGCTCTTCGCGGGCGACACGCCCTTGGTGGCGAAGGGGCTCGACCCGTCCTCGACGTCACTCGCCGTGACCGTGGAGCCTGACGGCGGCTCAGTGCAGCCCACCAGCCAGCCGGTTGTCCAACTCACCCTGAAATCGGTCGGATTCGGAGAGTAGTCAAAATGGGATGGTCAACCGCCTTGTGGGGAAGGTGAATCCTGTGACCGAGATACACGCGCGCCCCACCGGGACGATAGGGTTACCCTGCCCGGGCCGGGTGGACTCGTACGGGTGGGGAGTGACATGGAGCAGATAACAGTGCGCAGCAGGGCGAGGGTCCCTGCGATCACCTGCGGGAGCAGCGCGACGAGTTCGCGCCTCGACCGCCATCTGTCGGTGCTGGCGGGTCCCGCCATACCGCAGCGGGAGACGATCGAGGCGACCTCGCTGATGCTGGAGCTGACGGCACGTGACACCGCGCACAAGCGCAGCGACCGGGGCGCGCGGGTCCGCCGTGTCTCCCTCTTCGCTCCGCTGCGCCGGCTGCGCCGTTCGCTGTTCGGCGGCCACTGACCGGCAGCCGGCCGGCCACTGAGCGGCCGCCGAGCGGCCACCGGCCGAACCGGACCGAACCGGCCTCCTCGGAAGTCACTTCCAGGACCCGCGCTCAGGCCGTCACACCGTCCCGGCGCAATGCTGCGATCTCGCCGTCCGTCATCCCCACGGCACGCAGCAGTGCATCGGTGTGCTGCCCGAGCGCGGGCACGTCGCCCATCCGCGCCTCGTCCCCGCCCGGCAGCGTGATGGGCGGCAGCAGCGCCCTCAGCGGCCCGACCGGCGTCCCCACCTGGCGCCACCGCTCCCGGGCCGCGAGCTGCGGATGCTCCGCCAGTTCGTGCAGATCCCTGAGCCGTGCGCAGGCGATGCCGGCCTTCTCCAGCCGCGCCACCGCCTCGTCGGCGTCCAGCGCGGCCAGCGCGCCCGCGACCAGCGCGTCGGTCCGCTCCCGGTTGGCCACCCGCGCGGCATTCGTCGCGTAGGCCGGGTCCGTCCCCAACTCGGCCCTTCCGATGACCAGTTCGGCCAGCCGTCGCCATTCCCGGTCGTTCTGCACCGACAGCAGCACCCGTCCGCCGTCCGCCGTCGCGTAGGCGTCGTAGGGCGCGATGACGGCGTGCGCGAGGCCGGTGCGGGCCGGCGGCTCGCCGCCGTGCATCGCGTGGTGCAGCGGATGGCCCATCCATTCCGCCAGCGCCTCCAGCATGGACACCTCCACCGGCCCGCCCCGCCCGGTCGTACCGCGCCGTACCAGGGCGGCCAGCACCCCCGAGAAGGCGTACATGGCCGCAGCGATGTCCGCCGCCGGGATGCCCGCCTTCACGGGCTGCGCGGGCGTCCCCGTCACCGAGACCAGCCCCGCCTCGCACTGCACGAGCATGTCGTAGGCCCGCTTGTCGGCGTACGGGCCCGAGCCGCCGTACCCCGAGATGTCCACGGCGATCAGCCGGGGGTGCGCCGCGCACAGCGTGGCCGCGTCCAGGCCGAGCCGGGCGGCGGCGCCCTGGGCCAGGTTCTGCACGAACACGTCCGCGTCCGCCACCAGCCGCCGTACGACGTCCAGACCGCGCGGGTCCTTCAGGTCCAGGGCGAGGGACTCCTTGCCGCGGTTGCACCACACGAAGTGCGAGGCCAGGCCGCCGGCCGCGGCGTCGTAGCCCCGTGCGAAGTCACCGCCGTCGACCCGTTCCACCTTGATCACCCGGGCGCCCAGGTCGGCGAGCTGCCGGGTCGCGAACGGCGCGGACACGGCCTGTTCGACGGCGACGACGGTGATGCCCTCCAGGGGCAGCGGGAGAAGGTCCATGGGGTGGATGATCTCCCCCGGCCGGCGGTTCTGTCAGCAGGGGCCCCGCTAGAGCAGGGCGAACTGGCCCTCCGGCCCCTCCTCGTGGTGATCCAGGACCGAGGCGGGACGGCGGGACGCCTCCGGCGGGGGCAGGACGCCGGCCCGGCGCAGCTCGGCCGCCGTCACCGGCGACGTCACCGTCAGCTCGGCCCGCAGCGGACGCAGCCCGCCCAGCAGGGTCAGCACGGTGATCAGCTCCAGCAGCTCCGACGTCCACGCCTGGGGCCAGGCCGTGGGGCGGATGGCTTCGAGACCACCGCCGGGCGCGGCCGGTGCGGTGCGGGCCGCGAACCACGCCTCCAGGACGCGGACCCCGGCCACCTCGTACTCCCAGGCCTGTGCCGGGACCGGGGAGATACGGCCCTCGTCCAGGTGGAGGGTCTCCTCGGCACGGTCGTAGTGGAGGGTGACGGGCCGCGCGGGCAGGGGCGCGCGGACATAGGGGCGGCGGCCGCCCGGCAGCTTGGGCCGCTCGCCGTCACGGCGCATCAGCCAGAGCATGCGCCGGCCCAGTTCCACGCCCTGGTGCCAGAGTTCGGCGTCACCGGTGAGCGGCACCGTGAGGTCGGGGCGGGCCGCGGCGAGGATCCAGGCCAGCAGGTCGAGTGCGCCGGGGCGGGACCCCAGCCGGGCCGCCAGGTGGTCCAGCAGGCCCGGTGCCAGGTTGGGTTCGCCGCCTGAGGGCCGGCGGTGGAGCGGGCGGACGCGGCCGGTGCGCAGGAGGGGCAGGTGCGAGGTCGCCAGCAGGGGGTCGTCGCCGCCCGTCTCGACCACGAACACCTGGTGCTCGTCCGCGACCCGCCACAGCTCCGGGCGGGCCGTGTCGATCAGCCGGTGGTCCGGGATCAGCCACTGCTCGTCGAAGGGGGCCGCGAGCACCCGGACCGGCTCGGCGCAGGGGCCCTCGGCGCGCACCAGCCGTTCCGTGCCGCCGGCCCGGCCGGGCAGCTGGCCCACCGCCGACCGCAGGGTGCGTGCGCGGGTCGGCTCGAACAGGGCCTCCCGGTCCGGCCCCTCGGCCTTGAGCAGGGCGTCCCAGCGGGCCTTCAGCGAGCCCGGGTCGGGTGCCGTCGGCCAGGCGCGGCCCGGCCGCAGCGGTGCGACGGACCACGGCATGAGGTCCGCCAGCGGCGGAGCGTCGTCGTGCGGCACGCTGGGCATGGTACGGGCTCGTCCCGCCGCCGGGGTCAGGTGGCGTCCAACGTCACCGTGAAGGAGAAGCGGTCGCCGCGGTAGTGGATGACCGCCACGTCCAGCACCCTGCCCTGGGCGTCGTAGGTGACGCCCGTGTAGTGCAGGATCGGGCTGAGCAGCGGCACCTGGAGCAGCCGCGCGGTCTCCGGGTCGGCGAGCCTCGCCTCCACGGTGTCGGTGATACGGCTGATGTCCGCCCGTACGACGTCCCGCAGCACCTTGGTCATCGGCCAGCGGACCAGGTCCTCCCGGTCGATGCGCGCGGCCAGTTCGGGACGTACGTGGTTGCGCGCGTGGTTGGTCGGCTCGCCGGTCTTCTCGTCGCTGCGCAGCCGGTGGTACGTCGCCACCTCCGTCAGGTCCGGGAAGTACTCGGTGAGTTCGCCGGCCACGGGCGCGTGCCCGTGGTCCAGCAGTTCCGTCGTCATGCCGGACTGCTGGGCCACGATCGCGTCCACGGAGCCCAGCAGCCGCACCGGCGCCCCACGCCGCACCCCGGGCTCGATGAACGTGCCGCGCCGCCGGTGCCGGCTGATCAGCCCCTCGTCCTCCAGCTCCTTCAGCGCCTGCCGCATGGTCAGCACGCTGACGCCGTAGTGCCCGGCCAGCTGCTCCTCGGTGGGCAGCCGCAGCGGGTCGCGCGGCGATCGGCCGAGTATCGAGGCGCGCAGCGACTGCGACACCTGGTACCACAGCGGCAGCTTGCGGTTCAGGACGATCGAATCCGGAGCGAAGGAGGTCACATGGTTATCCGTACCTGTTGGGGAACGTTCGGTGCAACGGAGGCGTCACCGTGCGCGGAAGTGACGCTGGAGGCCCTGCCACACGTCGTCGTACCGCTGCTGGAGCTGGTCGGCCCCGGCCGCCTGCGGGGTGAGGGTCACCGGCCAGCGCGTCTCGAACATGAACGCGAGCCCGTCGTCGATCTTCTGCGGCCTCAGCTCGGCCGCGCTCGCCCGGTCGAAGGTCTCCCGGTCGGGGCCGTGCGCGGACATCATGTTGTGCAGCGAGCCGCCGCCCGGCACGAAGCCCTCCGCCTTGGCGTCGTAGGCGCCCTCGATCAGGCCCATGTACTCGCTCATCACGTTCCGGTGGAAGTACGGCGGCCGGAAGGTGTCCTCGCCCACCAGCCAGCGGGGCGCGAACACCACGAAGTCGACGCCGGCCAGGCCCGGGGTGTCGGACGGTGAGGTCAGGACCGTGAAGACGGACGGGTCGGGGTGGTCGTAGGAGATGGTGCCGATGACGTTGAAACGGCGCAGGTCGTAGACGTAGGGCACGTGGTTGCCGTGCCAGGCGACCACGTCGAGCGGAGAGTGGTCGTAGGTGGCCGTCCAGAGGTTGCCGCAGAACTTGTTCACCACCTCCACCGGCCCTTCCACGTCCTCGTACGCGGCGACCGGTGCCCGGAAGTCCCGGGCGTTGGCGAGCCCGTTGGCGCCGATCGGCCCGAGGTCGGGGAGCTGGAACGGCGCCCCGTAGTTCTCGCACACATAGCCCCGCGCCGACTCGTCCAGCAGCTCCACACGGAAGCGCACACCACGCGGGATCAGCGCCACGTGGGCGGGCTCCACATGGAGCCGGCCGAACTCGGTGTGCAGCAGCAGCCCGCCGCGCTCCGGGACGATCAGCAGCTCACCGTCGGCGTCCGAGAACACCCGCTGCATCGAGGAGTTGGCGTGGTACAGGTGCACGGCGATGCCGGAGCGCTGGGTCGCGTCGCCGTTGCCGCCCAGGGTCCACAGCCCCGCCAGGAAGTCCGTGCCCGCCGCCGGCTCCGGCAGCGGGTTCCAGCGCAGCCGGTTGGGGTCGGGCACCGTCTCGGTGAACGGGGCGGTGCGGATCGCGCCGTTGCCGGTGCGGGTGAACGCCGGGTGCGCGGCCGACGGGCGGATGCGGTACAGCCAGGAGCGGCGGTTGTGGGCCCGGGGCTCCGTGAACGCCGTACCGCTCAGCTGCTCCGCGTACAGCCCGAGCGGTGCCCGCTGCGGCGAGTTGCGGCCCTCCGGCAGGGCGCCCGGCACCGCCTCGGAGGCGTGTTCGTTGCCGAACCCGGTGAGGTACGACAGTCCCTCGGCGGTCTTCCGTGCGTCCCCGCTCATGATCGCTCCCTTGCGCTCCCGATTCCTATGCATCACCGTAGGAATCAGAGGGGTCGGACGCAAGAGGGTCCCGGCTCCTCCCTCCCGGGTAGGGCGGGAACCAGACTTCAGGGGGATTCGGGTGCGGGAACGTTGCTCTAGTGTCCCGGGCATGTCGTGGACGCGCAGGACTCTCGTCGCGCTCGCGGTCTGCGTCCTGGTGCCGCTCGGCGCGGAGGGCTGCGTGACCGGCGGGGCGTCCGGGCACGCCGGCACCGTCTCGCCCTCACCGGTGGGCAAGGTGCTGCGGGACACCGACGGGACGGGCCGCCATCTGCGCGAGGTCGCCGGGGAGGACGCGCCCGAGGTCGGCGTGGAGGTGACCCCGGACAGCGCCCGCGGCTGGGACGTCCTGCTGACGGTGCGCCGCTTCCGCTTCTCCCCGGCCGGGGCGCGGCACGAGGCGGTGCCCGGGCGCGGGCACGCCCGCCTGTTCCTCGACGGCCGCCCGGTGACCCCGCTGCGCACACCCGAGTACCACCTGGCCGGCCGGCTCGTCCCGCACGGCACCCACCACCTCACCGCCCGCCTGTACGCCGACGACGGCACGGTGTGGGCCGTGCGCGGCAGGCCGGTCGAGAGCACCGCCGACATCACCGCGTCCGGCGCGGAGCCGGGCCCGGCGGGCACTCCGTCAGGTTCCGCCCCCTGACCGTCCGCTCCGGCCCCGCGGCCCCGTCCGCCCCGTCCGTCGCGGTGACCGGCGACGGCGGCCGATGAGTGCGCCGGCCACCCTTTCGCGTACTGGGGGGCGAGGTTCACCAGACCCCGGCGGAAAGGCATCATGAAGTCCGTGCCCCACGCGACATCGCTTCGCCGCGCGCCCGTCCAGCGGCGCAGCGCGGAACGGCTGACCAGGATCCTCGACGCCTGCGCCGCCCTCCTCGACGAGGTCGGCTACGACGCCCTGAGCACCCGCGCCGTGGCCACGCGCGCCGGCGTGCCCATCGGCTCGGTCTACCGCTTCTTCGGCAACAAGCGGCAGATGGCCGACGCCCTCGCCCAGCGCAACCTGGAGCGGTACACCGAGCAGGTCACCGGACGCCTCGACGGGGCGCGGCCGGGGGACTGGCGGGCCGCCATGGACGCCGTGCTGGACGAGTACCTGAGCATGAAGCGCACCGCGCCCGGCTTCTCCCTCGTCGACTTCGGCAACCAGATACCGGTCGGCGTCCGGCAGGCCGAGCCCAACACCCGGGTCGCCGACCGCCTCACCGACCTGCTCTCGGGCCACCTCGGGCGCACCCCGGACGAGGAGCTGCGGCGGGTCTTCCTGGTCGCCGTGGAGAGCGCGGACACCCTCGTCCAGCTCGCCTTCCGGGTCGACCCGCAGGGCGACGAGGCGATCATCCGCGAGACACGGGAGCTGCTGCGCGCGTATCTGGGACGCGTGCTGGACTGAGGCCGCCACCGGACGGCTTCAGGGTCTCCCGTCCATGCCAACCGGTCGGTATGCTCGCCGGGACCCGCCCGCGCCCGCGCGGCACGCCGCCGGCCCGTCCGCGCGGCGACCCCGGCACCCGCCGACCACCCCGGGAGGACCCGTGTCCCGCACCGCCCTGCGAATCTGCCCCCTGTGCGAGGCCACCTGCGGGCTGACCCTCACCGTCGAGGGCACCCGCGTCACCGGCGCCCGCGGCGACCGGGAGGACGTCTTCAGCAAGGGGTTCATCTGCCCCAAGGGCGCCTCCTTCGGCGCCGTCGACGGAGACCCCGACCGGCTGCGCACCCCGCTGGTCCGCACCGACGGCGCCCTGCGCGAGGCCACCTGGGAGGAGGCCTTCGACGCGGTGGCGGCGGGGCTGCGCCCGGTCGTGGAGCGGTACGGCCCCGACGCCCTCGGTGTCGTCCTCGGCAACCCCAACGTGCACACCGTGGCCGGCGCCCTCTACCCGCCCGTCCTGCTCGGCGCCCTGCGTACCCGGAGCCTGTTCACCGCCTCCACCGTCGACCAGATGCCCAAGCACGTCTCCAGCGGACTCCTCTTCGGCGACGCCCACGCCATTCCGGTGCCGGACCTCGACCACACCGACCACCTGCTCCTCATCGGCGCCAACCCCCTGGAGTCCAACGGCAGTCTGTGCACCGCCCCCGACTTCCCCGGCAGGCTCAAGGCCCTCAAGGCGCGCGGTGGCCGGCTCACCGTCGTCGACCCGCGCCGCACCCGCACCGCGAGGATGGCCGACCGCCACCTCGCGATCCGCCCCGGCACCGACGCCCTGCTGCTCGCCGCGATGGCCCACACCCTCTTCGCCGAGGACCTGGTCGACCTCGGGCACCTCGCGCCGCACGTCCAGGGCGTCGAGGACGTGCGCGACGCCCTGCGGGAGTTCACCCCCGAGGCCGTGGCCGGGGCCTGCGACATCGAGGCCGACGTCATCCGCGCCCTGGCCCGGGAGCTCGCCGCCGCGCCCACGGCCGCCGTCTACGCCCGCATCGGCAGCTGTACCGTCCCGCACGGCACCCTCGCGAGCTGGCTGGTCGACGTCCTCAACGTCCTCACCGGCAACCTGGACCGGCCGGGCGGCGCCCTGTTCCCGCAGGCCGCCACCGACCGCACCCCCCGACCGGCGGGCCCCGGCCGCGGCTTCGCCCTGGGCCGCTGGCACTCGCGGGTGCGCCGACTGCCGGAGGCGAAGGGCGAGTTGCCGCTGTCGGCGCTCGCCGAGGAGATCGACACCGCCACCGAGCAGGGCGAACCGGTCCGCGCGCTGGTCGTGGTCGCGGCCAACCCGGTGCTGTCCGCCCCCGACGGTGACCGGCTCGACAAGGCCCTGGACGCACTGGACTTCATGGTCAGCGTCGACCCGTACCTCAACGAGACCTCCCGCCACGCCGACGTCGTCCTGCCCCCGCCGCCCCCCTCGCAGAGCCCGCACCACGACTTCGCCTTCAACACCTTCGCCGTCCGCAACCAGGTCCGCTACAGCCGCCCCGCCGTCCCCCTCGAACCCGGCCGTATGGCCGAGACCGAGATCCTCGCCCGGCTGGTCCTGGCCGTGACCGGGATGCACGGCACCGACCCGGCCGCCGTGGACGCGCTGGTCGTCGACCAGACCCTCGGCAAGGCCGTGACCGAGGCGCACTCGCCGGTGCACGGCCGCGACCCGCGGGAACTGGCCGCACAGCTCACCGGGGACAACGGCCCCGAGCGCCGGCTCGACATGATGCTGCGCCTCGGCCCGTACGGCGACGGATTCGGCGCCCGGCCCGACGGCCTGACGCTGGAGCGGCTGCTCGCCCGTCCGCACGGCATCGACCTGGGCCCGCTGCGCCCCCGGCTGCCGCAGCCGCTGAAGACGGTGAGCGGCAGCATCGAACTTCTGCCCGGGCCGATCGCCGGCGACCTGCCCCGGCTGCGGGAGGCGCTGCGCGAGCGGCCCGCCGGCCTGGTCCTGGTCGGCCGCCGCCACCTGCGCTCCAACAACAGCTGGATGCACAACGTGCCCGCCCTGACCGGTGGCTCCAACCGCTGCACCCTGCACATCCACCCCGCCGACGCGGCCCGCCTCGGCGTGACCGACGGCGCGCCGGTGCGGGTCAGGGGCGCCGGGGGAGAGGTGACCGCGCCCGCCGAGGTCACCGACGAGGTGCGCCCCGGTGTGGTGAGCCTGCCGCACGGCTGGGGCCACGACCGGCCCGGGACCCGGCTCGGCCACGCGGCGGCCGTGCCCGGGGTCAACGTCAACCAGCTCCTCGACGGCAGTCTGCTGGACCCGCTGTCGGGCAACGCGGTCCTGAACGGTGTTCCCGTCGAGCTCGCCGCGAGCCAGTGAGCGGTGCGTTCCGCGCTTGTCGCGCGAGCGCCGGCGCCGGGGGGGCGTGGGCGGGCCGGAAGGGGGCGTCGTTGCGCCGCACGGGCGATATCTGACGGCGCGTCCGGCGTTGGTGCCGTGGGTCATGACGTATATGCGTGAGAGTCCCATCGAAAGGTCGATTTGTATGAAAATCGTCTAACTCGGAGGAGCTTGCATGGCCACGCTGACACTTCCGCGGACCTTCTCCCGCGCGGGCGCCACCGTCGTCCTCACCGCCCTCGCCACGGCGGGTGCGTCGTGGGTGGCGGCAGCCCCCGCGGCGGCCCAGGGAGAGAACGGCGACATCAGGATCCACCGAGAGGGCGTGCCCTTCGGGGTCTCCAAGGACGACCCGGTGACCTGCAAGTTCTACCTGGACGCCGTCAACTTCGACATCCTGCCCACGATCGCCTACACGATCACCCCGCAGCCCCCGCTGCCCACCGCGGCCACCGTCACCGGTGGCATCCAGCTCGCCGGCGGCGCCGGGCACACCGACCCGCTGGGCCTCGCGGACGGCCAGTACAAGATCACCTGGATCGTCGGGGGCGCCCCCAAGGAGAAGGTCTTCCGGGTCCGCTGCCACGACGAGAAGCAGGAGGGGCAGCACTCCCCGGGCGGTCAGGGGCAGATCGAGGACCACCAGCGGGACGACCAGCACTCCGACACCGGCTGGGGCCAGAGCGGCGGCGACCACAACGACGGTCCGAAGGGCGGCGTGCACGCGGGCGGCGGCGGCCTGGTCGACACCGCCGGCGCGTTCTCCCCGGTGGCCGCGGCGGCGGCCGTGGGACTCATCGCGGTCAGCGGCGCGGTGTACTTCCGGCTGATCCGCCGGCGGCCGCATGGCGCCGCGTAGGCGCGGACGCAGGCCGTGGCACCGGACCCGCGCCTACCGCCTCGCCAGGACGGCTCTGCTCGCGACCGTCCTGGTGACGGTGGGGGTCCGGTGCGACGGACATCACCGGTCGGCCCCCGCCGTCCAGGCGGGCGGCCCGGCCGCGGGCCCCGACTCCGCCCGCGGCGACGGACGGAGCGGGAGCCGGGAGGAGTCCGGTCAGGACGGCCCGACGCCCCGATCACCGGTCTCCAACTCGACGGCAACCGGCAGCTGGAGACCCCGCCGCTCGACAAGCCCAAGCTGGTCGGCTGGTACGAGGGCGGCGCCACACCCGGCGAGACCGGCACCGCCATCGCCGTCGGCCACCGCGACACCGCTACCGGCCCCGCGGTCTTCTCCGCGCTCGCCCTGATCAAGCCCGGCAAGCAGATCGAGGCCCGGCGCGCGGACGGCCGTACGGCCGTCTACACCGTGGACCGGGTGAAGGTCTTCGACAAGACCGGCTTCCCCGACAAGGAGGTCTACGGGCCCTCCCGGCGGCCGGAGCTGCGCGTGCTCACCTGCGGCGGCCTGTTCACCCGGCGCACCGGCTACACCAGCAACGTGGTGGTCTTCGCCCATCTGACCGCGACGAGGTGAGCGCGCCGCGCGGACGGCGGCGCCCGGGCCCGGGTCCGGCGACCCGAACGCCGCCGTCCGTTTCGGCCGCTGCCTGGAGCTCCGATCACGGTGCCGCCGCCACTCTTCCCCGGCCGGGCACATTCCGTTAACTTCCGTGACCCGTAGGGCTCGTCGCCCCCCGACGGCGGTCGCGGGCGGGACCGGGTCGACGCTGCCCCGGCCCCGTACGACCCGCACGGGGCCTTCGGACCCACGGAGCAGCGGCGCTCCGGACAGCCCCCGGGGGCGGCAAGATGACACGCGCCATATCTCTGCACGACGTGAGCAAGTCCTACGCGCGGGGCCCCCGCGTGGTCGAGAGCCTCTCGCTGGACATCGCGCCCGGCGAGTTCCTGGTCCTGCTCGGCCCCTCCGGCTGCGGGAAGTCCACCGTGCTCCGCATGATCGCCGGACTGGAGGACATCGACGAGGGACAGCTCCTGCTGGACGGCGAGTACGCCAACGACTGGCAGCCCTGCGAACGCGACATGGCGATGGTCTTCCAGAACTTCGCCCTCTACCCGAGCATGACCAGCCGCGACAACATCGGCTTCCCGCTGCGCATCGAGGCCCCCGGCGCAGACCCCCGCCCGCGGGTGGACGCGACCGCCCGCATGCTCGGCATCGAGGACCTGCTCGACCGCTTCCCCGGCCAGCTGTCCGGCGGCGAACGCCAGCGCGTCGCCATGGGGCGGGCCATCGCCCGCCACCCCTCCGCGTTCCTGATGGACGAGCCGCTGTCCAACCTCGACGCCAAGCTGCGCAACCACCTGCGGGCGGAGATATCCCGGCTCACCCGCGAACTGGGCGTCACCACCGTCCACGTCACCCACGACCAGTCCGAGGCCATGTCCCTCGGCGACCGGGTCGCCGTCCTGCGCGGCGGCGTCCTCCAGCAGGTCGGCAACCCGCGCGAGGTCTACGCCCTGCCCCGGAACGTCTTCGTCGCCGCCTTCATCGGCACCCCGCGCATCAACCTGCTGCGCGGCCTGGTCCGCGCCCCGCTGGACGGCGCCATGACCGTCAGCCTGGGCAAGCAGTTCCTGCGGCTGCCCGAACCCCTTTGCCTGGACCACCAGTTGCTCCGGGTGCAGCAGGGCCGCGAGGTGATCGTCGGGCTGCGCTCGGAGGCGGTGCGCATCGCCAAGCACAGCGCCGCCCGGCCCGGCGAGGTGCCGCTCACCGGGCTGGTGGAGCACGTGGAGTTCCAGGGGCACGAGACCCTGGTCCACTTCGACACCGGCTCCCGCCCGGCCGTCGTGCCCGAGCTGGAGGCCCCGCGCCCGGCCGCCCGGCCGGCCCGGCGGCGCCGCCGGGAGGCGCCCGGCGTGCTGGACCGGCTGCGGGAGCGGGCCGGCGCCCTGCGGGCCGGGCCGGTGGTGGTGCTGGACCATCCGGCGGACACGGAGGCCGAGCCCGCGCCCCCGGAGGGACGGCTCCCCGGCGACCTGGTGGTGCGCACCACCCCCGACATCCGGCTCCGCCACGGCATGCAGGTCCCGCTCCTGGTCGACCTCGCCCACCTGTTCGTCTTCGACCAGCACGGCGACCGCATCTGCCCCTCCCCGGCCCGGTTGCCCGACCTGGAGGAGTGAGGACCTCCGGCGTGCTCCGTCACCGTCGGTGTCCTGGTGCGTCCGATGGCCGGGTGTCCCTGGCGCGCGAAAACTATCGCCGCTAGTTTGTTGCCGGACGACGGAGACCCGCCAGGAGGAAGCACCATGAAGGCACACGACGGCCTGTACATCGACGGCGCCTGGCGCCCGGCGGCGAGCCGGGACGTGATCGAGGTGGTGAACCCGGCCGACGAGCAGATCGTCGCCCGGGTCCCGGCCGGGGACGCCGGTGACGTGGACACCGCCGTCCGCGCCGCGCGGGCCGCGCTCGCGGGCTGGGCCGCCACACCCCCGGCCGAGCGGGCCGCCCGCCTGGCCGCCCTGCGCGACGTCCTGGTGGCCCGCAAGGACGAGATCGCCGAGACGGTCACCCTGGAACTGGGCTCCCCGCCGCAGTTCTCGCAGACCGTGCACGCCGGGGTGCCCATCGCGGTCGCGGGCTCCTACGCCGAACTGGCCGCGACCCACCCCTTCGAGGAGAAGGTCGGCAACTCCACCGTCCTGCACGAGCCGATCGGCGTGGTCGGCGCGATCACCCCCTGGAACTACCCGCTCCACCAGATCGTCGCCAAGGTCGCCCCCGCGCTCGCCGCGGGCTGCACGATCGTCCTCAAGCCCGCCGAGGACACCCCGCTCACCGCCCAGCTCTTCGCCGAGGCGGTGCACGAGGCGGGCGTGCCGGCCGGCGTGTTCAACCTCGTCACCGGCCTCGGCCCGGTCGCCGGCCAGGCCCTCGCCGAGCACCCGGGCGTGGACCTGATCTCCTTCACCGGCTCCACCGCGGTCGGCCGCCGGATCGGCGCGCTGGCCGGCGGTGCCGTCAAGAAGGTGGCGCTGGAGCTCGGCGGCAAGTCCGCCAACGTCATCCTGCCGAGCGCCGACCTCGCCAAGGCCGTGAACGTCGGCGTGGCCAACGTGATGTCCAACTCCGGGCAGACGTGCAGCGCCTGGACCCGGATGCTGGTCCACCGGGACCAGTACGACGAGGCGGTCGCACTGGCCGCGGCCGCGGCCGCCCGCTACGGCGACCGCATCGGCCCGGTGGTCAGCGCCCGGCAGCGCGACCGGGTGCGCGGCTACATCGAGAAGGGCGTCGCCGAGGGCGCCCGGCTGGTCGCGGGCGGCCCCGAGGCGCCGCGCGAGACCGGCTGGTTCGTCAGCCCGACGGTCTTCGCGGACGTCACCGCCGACATGACGGTCGCCCAGGAGGAGATCTTCGGCCCGGTCCTGACCATCCTGCGCTACGAGGACGAGGAGGACGCCCTGCGCATCGCCAACGGCACGGTGTACGGTCTCGCGGGCGCCGTCTGGGCCGGGGACGAGGCCGAGGCGGTCGCCTTCGCCCGCCGCATGGACACCGGCCAGGTGGACATCAACGGCGGCCGGTTCAACCCGCTCGCCCCCTTCGGCGGCTACAAGCAGTCCGGGGTCGGCCGGGAACTCGGCGGCCACGGACTCGCCGAGTACCTCCAGACCAAGTCCCTCCAGTTCTGAGGAAGCCCCGGACCATGACCGTACGAGCCGCTGTCCTGCCCGCCGTCGGCGCCCCGCTGGAGATCACCGATATCGACCTGCCGGAGCCGGGTCCCGGACAGGTCCGGGTCCGCCTCGCCGCCGCCGGCGTCTGCCACTCCGACCTGTCCCTGTCCAACGGCACCATGCGGGTGCCGGTCCCGGCGGTCCTCGGCCACGAGGGCGCGGGGACGGTCGTCTCCGTGGGGGAGGGCGTCACCCACGTGGCCCCGGGCGCTCCCGTCGTCCTCAACTGGGCGCCCGCCTGCGGCGACTGCCACGCCTGCGCGCTCGGCGAGGTGTGGCTGTGTGCCAACGCGCTGAACGGCGCGGCGGGCGTCCACGCCCGCACCGCCGACGGCACCGAGCTCCACCCCGGTCTGAACGTCGCCGCGTTCGCCGAGGAGACGGTGGTCGCGGCCGCCTGCGTGCTGCCCCTGCCGGACGGCGTCCCGCTGACGGACGCCGCCCTGCTCGGCTGCGCCGTCCTGACCGGGTACGGCGCCGTCCACCACGCGGCACGGGTCCGCCGGGGCGAGACGGTGGCCGTCTTCGGCGCCGGCGGGGTCGGCCTCGCCACCCTCCAGTCGGCCCGCATCGCGGGCGCCTCCCGGATCATCGCCGTCGACGTCTCCCCGGCGAAGGAGGAACTGGCCCGCGCCGCCGGCGCCACCGACTTCGTCCTCGCCTGCGACACCACCGCCCGCGAGATCCGCGCCCTCACCGGCAAGCAGGGCGCCGACGTCGCCATCGAGTGCGTGGGCCGCGCGGCCACCATCCGCGCCGCCTGGGACTCCACCCGCCGGGGCGGCCGGACGACCGTGGTCGGCATCGGCGGCAAGGACCAGGAGGTCACCTTCAACGCCCTGGAGATCTTCCACTGGGGCCGCACGCTGTCCGGCTGCGTGTACGGCAACACCGACCCGGCGCGCGACCTGCCGGTGCTCGCCGCACACGTACGGGAGGGCCGCCTCGACCTCTCGGCCCTGGTCACCGAACGGATCGCGCTGGACGGCATCCCGGCCGCCTTCGAGAACATGCTCGCCGGCAAGGGCGGCCGGGCGCTGGTCGTCTTCTGAGGCTTCAGGACACCTTCTCGGGTCGCGGTTCCCCGGCCGCGACCCGGGTCGTCCGGCCGGCGCGCGCCCGGGAGCGCGACACCGCCACACCCGCGAGGCACAGCACACCGCCCGCCAGCGTGAGCACCCCGGGCACCTCGCCGAGCACCAGCCACGACATCAGCACCACCAGCGCGGGCACCGCGTACGTCGTCGCGCCCATCCGGCTCGCGGTGGTGCGGGCCAGGGCGTAGGCCCAGGTGGTGAAGGCCAGGGCGGTCGGGAAGACGCCCAGGTAGACCATGTTCAGGGTGGCCGACACCGGCGCGTGGGCGGCCTGGTGGGCGAGCTGCCCGGCGAACGGCAGGCAGGCCACCGCGCCGACCAGGCAGCCGAACGTCGTCACCTGCAACGCGCTCGCCCGGCCCAGGGCGGGCTTCTGCGCGACGACACCGGAGGCGTACGCCACCGCCGCGAGCAGGCACAGCGCCACGCCGAGCAGCGAGGCCCCGCCGCCGCCGGACATCGACAGACCCACGGTCACCGCGCCCGCGAACGACACGGCCATCCCCGCCAGCAGCCTCGGTGGCATCGGGTCACCGAGCAGCCGGGCGCCCAGCAGGGCGATCAGCAGCGGGCCCACGTTCACGACCAGCGCCGCGGTCCCCGCGTCCACCTGCTGCTCGCCCCAGTTCAGCACCACCATGTAGAAGCCGAACCAGAGCAGCCCGGAGAGCAGGATCCCGCGCCAGGCGGCTCTGGGTGGCAGGCCCTCCCGGCGTACGGCCCAGATGACCCCCAGGGCGACGGAGCCCGAGGCCAGCCGGCCGAGCGCGAGCGCGCCGGGGGAGTAGGCGTCCCCGGCGCTCCGGATCGACACGAAGGCGGAGGCCCACAGGACGACGGTGACGGCCGCGGCGCAGGTGGGAAGTATGTGGGGGCGGTTCCGGACGACGTTCATCATGCTCCTGAGGTTAGGCAGTCCCGTGGGCGGGGACCGGCGGGAACGGGACGGGGCGGAGGGTACGGCCGGTGGACGCCCGCGCTCAGCGCAGCGCGGCCGGTTCGATGCCGAGCAGTTCGGACAGGGCCCGCTCGCCCGAGGGGGTCACCTTCACGGCCCGCGCGGAGCCGACGCGCACGCACCAACGCGCGTCCAGCGCGTGCCGGCACAGCGCCGCCCCCGCCGCCCCGGCGAGGTGCGGCCGCCGCTCGGTCCAGTCCAGGCAGGCCCGGGCCGGCGGGCGCCGGCCGGAGAGGTCCAGGAGGATGCCCGCCGCGCCGAACCACTCGATCCCCGCGTCCGTGAGCGCGAACCCCGTGTCCTGGCGCAGCAGCCCGCGCCCGGTCAGCGCGTCCGTGACCGCGATGCCCAGCCGCCCCGCGAGATGGTCGTAGCAGGTACGGCCGCGGGCCATCGCCGAGCCGGCGCTCGACTCCCGCAGGCCGCGCACCGGGCGCGTCGCGGCCGCCGCGGCCGTCGGCGGCACCTGTGCGGCGAGGTCCTCGACGAGCTGGGCCATCCCCGCCCCGGCCAGCCGCACATACCGGTGGCGGCCCTGCCGCTCCTCGGTGAGCAGGCCCCCCGAGACCAGCTTGCCCAGGTGCTCGCTGACGGTGGAGGCGGCGACCCCGGCGTGCCGGGCCAGCTCCCCGGCGGTCCAGGCCCGTCCGTCGAGCAGCGCCAGCAGGCAGGTGGCCCGCGTCTCGTCGGCGACCAGCGAGGCGAACGCGGCGAGGGCGGCGGCCCGGGAGTCCTTGGCGGTCATACGTCCAGCATGGGACACCGACGCTTCGGCGACGGCCGAAGCGTCCACGCCCGCTCCCCACACCCGCCCCGTCCACGGCCGCACCGGCGCTACACGCTCTGCCGTACCTGCTCGTACTGCTGCGCCAGACCGTCCAGCAGGGCCGTCAGCCCGGTCTCGAAGGCCCGCTCGTCGATCTTCTCCTGCTGGTCGGCGAGCAGGTGCGCCTGCCCGAGGTGGGGGTAGTCGGCGGGGTCGTAGGCGCTCGCGTCGTCCACGAAGCCCCCGGCGAAGGAGCCGAGCGCCGAGCCCATGATGAAGTAGCGCATGAGCGCGCCGATGGACGTGGCCTGCGCGGGCGGCCAGCCCGCGTCGACCATCGCGCCGTACACGGCGTCGGCCAGCCGCAGCGCCGCGGGGCGGCGGCCGGGCCCGCGCGCGAGGACCGGGACGATGTTCGGATGGGCGCGCAGGGCCGCCCGGTAGGAGACGGCCCAGTCGTGCAGCGCGGTCCGCCAGTCCCGGCCGTCCTCGAACATCGACAGGTCGACAAGTCCGCTCACCGAGTCGGCGACCACCTCGAGGATCTCGTCCTTGGTGCGGAAGTGGTTGTAGAGCGAGGGCCCGCTCACCCCGAGCCGGGCGGCGAGCCGCCGGGTGGAGACGGCCGCCAGGCCCTCCGCGTCCACGAGTTCGCGGGCCGTCTCGACGATCCGGTCGGTGCTGAGGAGGGGCTTGCGCGGTCGGGCCATGGCGCACATAGTAGGGCTGCGACTGAAAACTAGCGGTGCTAATTTAAATGTACGGCTTTCAAGATCCGTCTGGTGTGGGGTGATCTCGTGGTGAACCTGGGGCTCAGCGAGGAGCAGGCAGCCGTGCGGCGGCTCGCCCGGGACTTCGTGGAGCGCGAGATCGCCCCGCACGTCGTGGCCTGGGACCGGGCCGAGGAGGTCGACCGGGGCATCGTCAAGAAGCTCGGCGACGTCGGCTTCCTCGGGCTGACCGTCGACGAGGGGTACGGCGGCTCGGGCGGCGACCACCTCGCCTACTGCCTGGTCACCGAGGAGCTGGGGCGCGGCGACTCCTCGGTCCGCGGGATCGTCTCGGTGTCCCTGGGCCTGGTGGCCAAGTCGGTCGCCGCCTGGGGGAGCGAGGAGCAGAAGCGGCGCTGGCTGCCCGGTCTGACCGCGGGTGAGTACGTGGGCTGCTTCGGCCTCACCGAGCCGGGCACCGGCTCCGACGCGGGCAGCCTCGCCACGCGGGCCGTACGCGACGGCGGCGACTACGTCGTCAACGGCACCAAGATGTTCATCACCAACGGCACCTGGGCCGACGTCGTCCTGCTCTTCGCGCGCTCCACGGACGCCCCCGGCCACAAGGGCGTCTCCGCCTTCCTGGTGCCCACCGACACCCCCGGCCTGAGCCGCCGTACGGTCCACGGCAAGCTCGGCCTGCGCGGCCAGGCCACCGCCGAGCTGGTGTTTCAGGACGTGCGCGTGCCCGCCGCCGCCCTGCTCGGCGAGGAGGGCAAGGGCTTCTCCGTCGCGATGTCCGCACTGGCCAAGGGGCGGATGTCGGTCGCCGCCGGCTGCGTCGGCATAGCCCAGGCGGCCCTGGACGCGGCGGTCGGGTACGCCGGTGAGCGCGAGCAGTTCGGCAGGTCGATCGCCCACCACCAGCTGGTGCAGGAGCTGATCAGCGACATGGCCGTCGACGTGGACGCGGCCCGGCTGCTCACCTGGCGGGTGGCCGACCTGATCGACCGGGGCGAGCCGTTCGCCGTCGAGTCCTCCAAGGCCAAGCTGTTCGCCTCCGAGGCCGCGGTCCGGGCCGCCAACAACGCCATCCAGGTGTTCGGCGGCTACGGCTACATCGACGAGTACCCGGTCGGCAAACTGCTGCGCGACGCCCGCGTGATGACCCTCTACGAGGGCACCAGCCAGATCCAGAAGCTGCTCATCGGACGGGCGCTGACCGGGGTCTCCGCCTTCTGAGTACCGCGCCTGAGTATCCCGGCGGATGTGGCGCGGGCCGCGTCCGCCGACGATCGACGTCATGAGTGACACACCGGTCAAGCAGCAGAACACGGCCGCCTTCTACGGCCAGGCCGTCGCCTCCTTCTCGGTCGCCATGGCGGCCACCGCCGTCGGCATCCTCCGGCTGGACGCGGACGCCTGGGTCCGGGCCTTCCTGGCCATCGCCGTCCTGTACCTCGTCACCTCCGCCTTCACGCTCGCCAAGGTGATCCGGGACCGCCAGGAGGCGGGGCGGATCGTCAGCCGCGTCGACCAGGCGCGGCTGGAGAAACTGCTCGCCGAGCACGACCCGTTCGAGAAGCTGTGAAAAGCTCCGAGCAGCCACGCTAAGCGCCCGCTCACCGTCGGCGGTATGGTGGTGCTCCTGTCACCGAGAGGGGCGAGCGAGCGATGAGTACGGCGGAGGAGACGACCGGCGGCGAGGTCGAGCCGTGGGAACAGGTCACCCCTGACGCGGCCCGGCGACTGCTGGTCGCCGCCGTGGAGGCCTTCGCCGAGCGCGGCTACCACGCGACGACGACCCGCGACATCGCGGGCCGCGCCGGCATGAGCCCGGCCGCGCTCTACATCCACTACAAGACCAAGGAAGAGCTGCTCCACCGGATCAGCCGCATCGGCCACGACAAGGCGCTGGACATCCTGCGCACGGCCGCCGGGCGCGAGGGCACCGCGGCCGAGCGGCTCGCCGACGCGGTCAGCTCCTTCGTGCGGTGGCACGCCGGGCGGCGCACCACCGCCCGGGTCGTGCAGTACGAACTCGACGCGCTCGGCCCCGAGGCCCGCGCCGAGATCGTCGCGCTGCGCCGGCAGGTGGACGCCGAGGTGCGCGGCATCATCGAGGACGGCGTGGCCTCGGGCGAGTTCCAGGTGCCGGACGTGCAGGGGACCACGCTCGCGGTGCTGTCGCTGTGCATCGACGTGGCCCGCTGGTTCACCGTGAACGGGCCGCGCACCCCCGAGGAGGTCGGCGCGCTCTACGCCGACCTCGTGCTGCGGATGGTGGGCGCCGGCTAGGCCGTGTCCGGAGAGTCCCGTCGTCCGCCCGTGGGGCAGGCGGGACTTCGCGGACACGGCCCAGCGCGTCCTCCCGGCTCGTGGGCGGTCGCGCCCCGGGCTCAGAGGTAGTAACGGGACACCGACTCCGCGACGCACACCGGCTTGTCGCCGCCCTCGCGCTCCACCGTGAAGGCCACGGCCACCTGCACACCGCCCGGCACGTCCTCGACACCCGTGATCGTCGCGGTGGCGCGCAGCCGGGAGCCGACGGGGACGGGCGCGGGGAAGCGGACCTTGTTGGTGCCGTAGTTGACGCCCATCCGCACGCCCTCGACGCTGATCAGCTGCGGCCCGAAGAGCGGCAGCAGCGAGAGGGTCAGGTACCCGTGGGCGATGGTGGTCCCGAACGGCCCGGCGGCGGCCTTCTCCGGGTCCACGTGGATCCACTGGTGGTCCCCGGTGGCCTCGGCGAACAGGTCGATCCGCTTCTGGTCGACCTCCACCCAGTCCGTGTGGCCCAGCTGCTCGCCCACGGCGGCCCGCAGCTCGTCGGGGGAGGTGAAGGTCCTCGGTTCTGCCATGTTCCCGGCCTCTCGCTCGCATGTCTAAGCAACTGCTTAGCATGCTCGGGTCGGCGGTCCCTGTCAACGGACCACGGCCGGCCGCCCCGGTAGGCTCCGCGGAGTGCCCCAGATCCCCGAGCAGATCCACGAGCTGACCGTGGGCCAGTTGTCCGCGCGCAGCGGCGCCGCCGTCTCCGCCCTGCACTTCTACGAGTCCAAGGGGCTGATCAGCAGCCGCCGCACCGCGGGCAACCAGCGCCGCTACGCCCGGGACACCCTGCGCCGCGTCGCCTTCGTGCGCGCCGCCCAGCGGGTCGGCATCCCGCTGGCCACGATCCGCGAGGCCCTCGCGCGGCTCCCGGAGGAGCGCACCCCCACCCGAGCGGACTGGGCGCGCCTGTCCGAGGCGTGGCGCTCGGAGCTGGACGAACGCATCCGGCAGCTCAACCGGCTCCGGGACCACCTCACCGACTGCATCGGCTGCGGCTGCCTCTCCCTGGACAGCTGCGTGCTGTCCAACCCGGACGACCTGTTCGGCGAGCGGCGGTCCGGGTCGAGGCTGCTGCCCGGCTAACGCCCCGGCGCCGGCCCCGCGTTCTCCGGCAGCGCCAGCGCCTCGGCCACCAACTCGGCGTTGGACGAGGCCCGTTCACCGCCCGGCAGGAACAGGGTGTCCTCCAGGCCGATCCGGGTGGCCAGGCCGAGCCGTCCCGCCAGCCGCAGCACCGGCCAGGTGCCGCCCTCCTCGCCGTGCAGCAGGACGGGGCGGCCGCGGGCGTCGCCGAGGTCGGCCAGCAGGGCCCGCGCCGAGTCCTCGGCCGTCGCCGGGTCCGGGTCGGTCACCTCGGCCAGCACACGCAGCACGCTCGGCCCGAGCGGGGAGGCCGCGAACCGGGCCGCGCCGTCCGTGCCGGACCAGATGCCCGCCTCCACGCCGACACCCATGGTGAGGAAGTGCTCGGCCACGTCCTCCGCGCCGGGCTCGTGCCAGTTCACCGAGACGAAGTCGGGCAGCACCGACCAGCAGGACACCCGCGCCAGCCGCACCGCCGGGTCGGGGGCGGCCCAGGCGCCCGTGGTGACCCCGAGCGGCACCCGCACCCGCCGCCGTACGACGTCGATGGTCTCCTCGACCACACGCGGCGACAGACTGTCCCGTCCGCACGGTGTCCGGGGGTGGACATGGACCTCCGTGGCCCCGGCCGCCACGGCCTCGGCCGCGGACCGCGCCAACTCCCCCGGGGACAGCGGCACCGCCGCTCCGTCGGCGCCCGAGCGGCGCCCGTTCAGACACACCTGCACCATGTCCCGATGGTGCCAGGGGTCACTGACAACGCCGCCGCGTCCGAGCACATCAGGGGGTGCGGCATCCCCGGCGCACCCCCCGTGCATCCCCGCCGAACGGTCCGGCCCTTCGGTCAGGCCGACATCAGCAGCCGCCCGTGCCTGGCGTACGCCAGGGCCTGGGGCGTGAGCACGGGCCGGGGCACGAGGATCCCGCAGTCCGCGCAGACGGGACCGGAGGAGGGCTCGTGGTCCAGGCCGTATCTCCACACGAGGCGTTCGCCGCCGCACACCGGACAGGCCGCCCCCGGATCGCGGTTCAGCGCGGCGATGATCCGGCGCAGCACCTCCGCCAGCGGCTCGTCCGGGTGCACCCGCGGGTCGTCACACCAGGCGACCCCGAACCCGCCCCAGGTCAGCCGATGCCAGTCGTCCACGCTGCCCGGCCGGCGCAGCCCGTCGTGCTTCTCCTTCTTGCGGCGCTCGGCGAACTCGGCCTCGTAGCCGAGCCAGACCGCCCGCGCCTCCTCCAGCTCCTCCAGTGCGGCCACGAGCCGCGCCGGGTCGGGGGACCGGTCCTCCGGACCGAAACCGGCCCGCGAGCAGAGATGGTCCCAGGTCGCGCGGTGCCCGTAAGGAGCGAACCGCTCCAAGCACTTGCGCAGTGAGTAGCGCCGCAGCGCCAGATCACATCGCGGATCTCGCACCTGTCTCGCGAGACTTCGGAATCCGGCCATCGCCCTGCACCTCCGTCACACCTGCGTCCGCACTTCGGTCACTTCGTCGTCGCCGTACGGGTTCCGCGCGACATCGCCGAGTAGACGTGTCGACACACGATTCGGCTCCATCCGTTTTCCGATGCCCTCCCATAAGGCGCCCCGGGTTGACCGCCGGGCACCGGTCCGACGACTCCGAAAGTTGACGCATGTTCATCTTCCATCCCGGGGATACCGGCGGTAACGTCCGGCCCACCCTCGTTCGGGAGGAGTCGCCATGCCACGGCGCACCCCACGCAACGCGCTGTTCGACACACTGAGAACTCCCCGCAAGCTCGCCGGGTTCCTGAAGACGGCGTCCGTATGCGTTCTGATCGCCGGCCTGCTCTCCCCGCTCACCCAGGCAGCCGCCGCCGAACCCGCCGCCACCTCGAACGACTACTGCGGCGGCCAGTGCTCGGACATCCTGCCGCCCGGTGAGAACGGCAACGCCACGCTTGCCCAGATTCTGCTCAACCAGGCATTCGGCACCCAGCCCTCGCACGCCGAGGACCAGCTCGGTCCCTACGCCAACCTGGCGACCGGGTACTCGGGACTCACCGACGCCAAGATCAACACGTTCTTCAACGACGCCTCCTTCGGGGTGCCTTCGGACCAGGTCGCCTCCACCGAGAAGCCCGCGGGCCGCGGCGACGTGACGATCGTCCGCGACAAGAAGGCGGGTGTGCCGCACATCACGGGCACCACCCGGTACGGCACCGAGTTCGGCGCCGGGTACGCGGCCGCCGAGGACCGGCTGTGGCTGATGGACGTCTTCCGGCACGTCGGCCGCGGCCGGCTCACCGGCTTCGCGGGCGGTGCGGCCGCCAACCAGGGCCTGGAGCAGCAGTTCTACCGGAACGCGCCCTACACCGAGGCCGACCTCCAGGCGCAGATCGACGGCGCCGTCGCCCGCAACGGCGCCCGCGGGCAGCAGGCCCTCGCCGACGTCAACGCCTACCTCGACGGCGTCAACGCCTACATCGACGCCTCCGACAGCGGGCGCTACTTCCCGGGCGAGTACGTCCTGACCGGCCACAAGGACTCGATCACCAACGCCGGCACCATAGACCACTTCAAGGTCACCGACATGGTGGCGCTGGCCTCCGTCATCGGCTCCCTGTTCGGCTCCGGCGGTGGTGGCGAGGTCGACAACGCCCTGTCGCTGCTGGCCGCCCAGTCCAAGTACGGCGTGGAACAGGGCACCGCGGTATGG
Organism: Streptomyces sp. IBSBF 3136; assembly: GCF_036815105.1. Taxonomy (NCBI): domain Bacteria; kingdom Bacillati; phylum Actinomycetota; class Actinomycetes; order Kitasatosporales; family Streptomycetaceae; genus Streptomyces; species Streptomyces sp. IBSBF 3136. The sequence goes on along the minus strand of NZ_JAJSZC010000008.1, from coordinate 33,075 downwards.
GAGTCCTTCCGCGAGCGCAACGACGCCGAGGCCGCCCTCACCGTGCACGACGGCCGCAGCTTCCCCTACGCCACCAGGCCCGCCGACCCCAAGGGCGAGGCGCTGCCCGACGCCGGCTCCGTCACCCAGGAACCGCTCGTCTACGACCGCACCGGCAGCGCCGCCACCGCGAGCGCCAGGAGCACCTCGGCGGCCGCGGCGAAGACCACCCTCGGCTCCGCCCGGCGCGGCATGTCCAACGCCCTCGTGGTCAGCGGCAAGTACACCGCCGGCGGCCACCCGATCGCCGTCTTCGGTCCGCAGACCGGCTACTTCGCCCCGCAGCTGCTCATGCTCCAGGAGATCCAGGGCCCGGGCATCAGCGCCCGCGGCGCCTCCTTCGCCGGCCTGAGCATGTACGTCGAACTGGGCCGCGGCCAGGACTACTCCTGGAGCGCCACCACCTCCGGCCAGGACATCATCGACACCTACGCCGTCGAACTGTGCCAGGACGACTATCACTACCTGTACCGCGGCACCTGCACCGCCATGGACAAGGTCGAGCAGAAGAACGCCTGGAAGCCGACCGTGGCCGACGGCACGGCCGCCGGTTCGTACACGATGCGCGTGTGGCGCACGAAGTACGGGCCGGTGGAGTACCGCGCCACCGTCGGCGGCAAGAAGGTCGCCTACACCTCCCTGCGCTCCTCCTACCTGCACGAGGCCGACTCGATCATCGGCTTCCAGATGCTGAACGACCCCGACTACGTCAAGGGCCCGCAGGACTTCCAGAGCGCGGCCCAGCACATCAACTACACCTTCAACTGGTTCTACGCCGACTCCCAGCACACCGCGTACTACAACAGCGGCGACAACCCGGTCCGGGCGACCGGCGTCGACGCCGAGTTCCCGGTATGGGCGCAGCCGGCGTACGAGTGGCAGGGCTGGGACCCGGCGACCAACACGGCCGCCTACACCCCGGCCTCCGCGCACCCCAACTCCGTCGACCAGGACTACTACATCTCCTGGAACAACAAGCAGGCCAAGGACTACACGACCGCGTCCTGGGGCGACGGGTCCGTGCACCGCGGCAACCTGCTCGACGACCGGGTGCGCAGACTGGTCGCGGCCGGCGGCGTGACTCGCGCGAAGCTCACCCAGGCCATGGCCGACGCCGCTCTCGCCGACCTGCGCGCCGAGGACGTGCTGCCGAAGCTGCTCAAGGTGATCAACTCCTCCCCGGTGACCGACACCACGGCCGCCGCGGCGGTCGGCAAGCTCCAGGCGTGGGTCGCCGCGGGCGCGAGGCGCACCGAGACCGCGGCCGGTTCCAAGCAGTACGCCGACGCCGACGCGATCCGCATCCTGGACGCCTGGTGGCCGCTGCTGGTGAAGGCGGAGTTCGAACCCGGGCTCGGCAGCGACCTGTACAGCGCGTTCACCGCCGACCTGCCCGTGGACGAGGCCCCGTCCGCCGGTCACGGCCCGACCGGGTCGCACGCCGGAAGCTCCTTCCAGTACGGCTGGTGGAGCTATGTCGACAAGGACATCAGGGCGGTGCTCGGCGAGCCGGTGCAGGGCGGTCTGACGCAGAAGTACTGCGGCGGGGGCAGCCTCACCGCCTGCCGGGACGCCCTGATCGGCACCCTGAAGCAGGCGGCGGGCCTGACCGCGGCCCAGGTCTACCCGGGCGACGACCAGTGCTCGGCCGGCGACCAGTGGTGCGCGGACTCGATCGTCCAGCGCACCCTGGGCGGTATCAAGCACGGCCGGATCGGCTGGCAGAACCGGCCGACCTTCCAGCAGGTGGTGGAGTACACCTCGCACCGGTGAGGTGACGCCGGCGGCGGGTCAGCCGATGCGGCCCGCCGCCAGCACCAGCCGGGCCAGCTCCGGGTGCAGGATGTCGCTGTGCGCTCCGGCCGGTCCGCCGCCGCGGCGGACGACCGCGGCCGCGTCGACGTTCACACAGCCCGACGCGGGCAGCGGGCCGCGCAGGGCCGCGGCGAGGTCGTGGGCGACGGTGCCCGGCACCGCCTGGGCCCCGTCGTGGCCCATGGCCCCCCACCGCGCGCCCAGCGCCCGGCCGAGGTCGAACCCGGCGACCGACCGGTCGTCGTCGGACATCCGGGAGGCCAGCGGGTAGAAGGTGCCCAGGGCCGCGTCGAAGCGCGAGTAGCAGCACACCAGGGGACCGTCGATCCGCTTCTGCCGGTCCGCCAGCGCGCCCGCCGAGTCCGCGGCGCCGGGCAGCCGGGCGGCGAACGCGTAGTGCGAGAAGGCCCCTTGGAGCAGGGTCACGGACTTCACCGCGCGCACGCCGCCGGGCAGCCCGCGCAGCGCGAACGACACCAGCCGCCCGCCGAAGCTGTGCCCGACCAGGTGCACCCGCACCTCGGGGGCCGCGGCGGCCAGCCGCCCGACGAACGGCCCGAGCCCGCGCTCGCCCACGGTCCCGGCCCGCTTCTTCATCGCGTAGTAGGTCGCCTGCCGCAGCAGCTCCTTGGCGCCGTCCCACGGGTTCGGCAGCGCGAACCCGGCCGGCTCCCGCGGCGCGCCGAGGCCGGCCAGCGCCTCGGCGAACTCCGCGCAGGCTGCGCCCGCGTCCCCACCGAACGCCAGTGGCTCACCCTCGTCGGACGTGTCGTCCGCGGCGACCGTCCGCGGGGTGTCGACGAGCAGCCGGACCAGCCGCCCGAACTCCGCCGGCCGTTCTTCGCCCGCGGGCTGCTCGTCCAGCATCCGGGCCAGCTGGTCGAGCACGGTGGCCCGGCCGGGGAAGACGTCCAGCAGGGCCCGCCGGGTGTCCTTGTCCAGCGCCGGGCCGGGCACCGCCTGCGCCGCCGCGGCCGCCACGGACCGGGGGAAGTCGGGGATCGGCTCGTCGCAGAACCGCATCGACGGCCAGATCACCCCCACGTACCCGATCCGCGCCCTGGGGGCGAGCCCCGGGACCGGGGCGAAGAAGGCGCGGTACAGCGCGGTGGCGCCCGAACGGTCGTTGTTCCAGCCGTGCGCGAAGACGATCAGGTCACGGACGCCGTGGTCCGCGACCTGCGTCAGCACCCGGTCGCGTTCGGGGCCGTCCACGTCCCCGTCCGCGTCGAAGGTCAGCTCCCAGTAGGGAGTCACGCTCATCCCCGGATCCGCCATGCCAGGCTCCCTCGTCCCCCCGAAACGATGCGATGTGCGCGTATCGTCCTGCGACGGGGCAGAGTTGGCCATACCGTGCGGGTCACTTGTAGAGCAGGTATCCCTCCCGGACCCGGCGGAACGCGGCCAGCTCCGTCTGCCACGCGCCGGTCACCTCGTCCACGCCGGCCCCCGCGTCGATCATCGTGCGCACCCGGCTGGAGCCGGTGAGCTTGTCGATCCAGTCGTCCGGGCGCCAGGCGAAGCCGTCCCAGACCTTCCGGGCGGTCACCAGCAGCGCGATCCCGGTGCGCACGGGGTCGTAGGCGGCGCGGTCGTGCACATGGATCTGCACACCGCCGACGGTCTTCCCCTGGAACTTGGAGAAGGTGGGCGCGAAGTACGCTTCCCGGAACCGCACGCCCGGCAGCCCCAGTTCACCGGCCGCGGCGGCCCAGCGCCCGTCGATCCCCTCGGCGCCGAGCAGTTCGAAGGGCCGGGTGGTGCCGCGCCCCTCGGAGAGGTTGGTCCCCTCGAACATGCAGGTGCCCGAGTAGACCAGCGCGGTGTCCGGAGTCGGCATGTTCGGGCTCGGCGGCACCCAGGGCAGGCCGGAGGCGTCGTAGAACGCCTCCCGCTTCCAGCCGGTCATCCGTACGGTCTCCAGCGGGACGGGCGTGGTCAGGAACTCCCCGTTGAACAGCCGGGCCAGCTCGGCGACCGTCATGCCGTGCGCCTGCGCGATCGGCTGCCGGCCGATGAACGTGGCGAACTCCTTGTGCAGCACCGGCCCCTCGGCCGCGCGGCCGGTCACGGGGTTCGGGCGGTCCAGCACGACGAACCGCTTGCCCGCGAGCGCGGCCGCCTCCATGCAGTCGTAGAGCGTCCAGATGTACGTGTAGAAGCGGGCGCCCACGTCCTGGATGTCGAAGACGACCGTGTCGACGCCGGACGCGGTGAAGATGTCGGCGAGCGGCCGGCCGCTCTTGAGGTAGGTGTCGTAGACCGGCAGGCCGGTCGCCGGGTCGTCGTAGCGGCCCTCGGAGCCGCCCGCCTGTGCGGTGCCGCGGAAGCCGTGCTCCGGGCCGAACACGGCGGTCAGCTCGACCCGGGGGTCCTCGTGCATGACGTCGACGATGTGCCGGGCGTCCCGGGTGATGCCGGTGGGGTTGGTGACGACACCGACGCGCCGGCCGCCGAGCACGGCGTACCCGTCGGCCGCGAGTCTCTCGAACCCGGTGCGCAGGGGTTCGCGGTGCCGGGGGGCGGCGCGGTGGGGGGAGAGGACGGGAACGGCCGCCATCGAGGCCGAGGCCGCCAGCGTGGCCGAGGCGAGTAGGTTCCGTCGGGACAGGCGCATGGGGTTGCCTCCGTCGTGGGGAACGTGCGGGACGTCGGTGGGTGGCGCTCGCGCGGCGCCGCCGGGGGAGGGCGTGGTGGCACCGTGCCCTTTGAGGTTGGGACAGTTGCCCTTCCCTCACACATACCGACCGGTTAGTCTGGCCGTCGCCGAGCCCAGTCGCGCCGTGTCGAAGGAGACAGATGGTGGAAGCCGTGCAGGATGCGGGAGTGGTGGTCACCGGAGCCGGCGGGGGGATCGGGGCCGCGCTGGCCCGCCGGTTCGCCGCCGCGGGCGCCCGTGTCGTCGTGAACGACCTGGACGCCGAGAAGGCCGAGGCCGTCGCGGCGGAGATCGGCGGCACCGCCGTCCCCGGGGACGCCTCCGCGATCGTCGCCGACGCCCGTGACGCGCTCGGCGGCACCGTGGACGTCTACTGCGCCAACGCGGGCGTCGCCTTCGAGGACGCGGGCGCCGGGGAGCCGCTCGACGAGCGGTCCTGGGCCCTGTCCTGGGACGTCAACGTGATGGCCCACGTCCGCGCGGCCCACGCGCTGCTGCCCGGCTGGCTGGAGCGCGGAAGCGGCCGGTTCGTCTCCACCGTCTCCGCCGCCGGGCTCCTCACCATGATCGGCGCCCCCTCCTACGCCGTCACCAAGCACGGCGCGCTCGCCTTCGCCGAATGGCTGTCCCTCACCTACCGCCACCGCGGGATACGGGTGCACGCCATCTGCCCCCAGGGTGTGCGCACCGACATGCTGGCCGCCACCGGCAGCGCGGGCGACCTGGTGCTCAAGCCCACCGCGATCGAGCCGGACGCCGTGGCCGACGCCCTGTTCCGGGGCATCGAGGAGGACCGCTTCCTGATCCTGCCGCACCCCGAGGTCGCCGAGTACTACCAGGCGCGGGCCGCCGACACCGACCGGTGGCTGGCCGGCATGAACCACCTCCAGCGCAAGTGGGAGGCCGGCCGGTGACCGACTCCCCCTACGCGGCCCGCCCCTGGCTGGCCCTGCTCACCGAGGCCCAGCGCGCCCCGGTCACCCCCGCCGACTCCCTCGTGCACACCCTGCGCGAGGCGGTCGCCGAGGCCCCCGACCGCGCCTTCCTCGCCTACTTCGACGCCCGCCTCTCCTACCGCGAGACGGACGCCCTGACCGACTCGCTGGCCGCCCACCTCGCCGAGCGCGGTGTGCGGCGCGGCGACCGGGTCGCCGTCCTGCTGCAGAACTCCCCGCACTTCGTCCTGGCCGTGCTCGGTGCCTGGAAGGCGGGCGCGACCGTCGTACCCGTCAACCCCATGTACAAGTCGGCCGAGGTCGCCCACGTGCTGCGGGACGCCGAGGTGACCGCCCTGGTCTGCTCCGACCGGGCCTGGGAGTCGTACCTGCGCGACACGGCCGCCGGTTCGCCGGTGCGGATCGTGCTCACCGCGTGCGAACGCGACTTCCAGACCCGCGACGACGCGCGCGTGCTCGCCTTCGAGCGGCTGCCCCGGCCGGCCGACACCGACGACCTCGCCGCCGTCGCCCGGCAGGGCGGGAAGGCGCCCGAGGACCGCGATCCGCGTCCCGAGGACATCGCCCTGATCAGCTACACCTCGGGCACCAGCGGCACCCCCAAGGGCGCCACCAACACGCACGCCAACATCATGCACAACGCCGAGCGCCAGCGGACGGGGCTCGGCCTGCCCGACGCGCCCGTCTACTACGCCCTCGCGCCCCTGTTCCACATCACCGGCATGGTCTGCCAGTTCGGCGCCTGCCTGGCCGGCGTGGGCACCCTGGTGCTGACGTACCGCTTCGAGCCCGGCGTCGTCCTTGAGGCGTTCGCCGAGCACCGGCCGCACTACACCGTCGGTCCGTCCACCGCCTTCATGGCGCTGGCCGCCCACCCGGCCGCCACCCGCGACCACTTCGCCTCCTTCGTGAACATCTCCTCGGGCGGCGCCCCCGTGCCCCCGGCCCTGGTGGAACGGTTCCGCGAGCGGTTCGGGCCCTACATCCGGGTGGGCTACGGCCTCACCGAGTGCACCGCCCCCTGCGCCTCCGTCCCGCCCGGCCTCGAAGCGCCCGTCGACCCGGGCTCCGGAACGCTGTCGGTCGGCCTGCCCGGCGCCGACACCCTGGTGCGCGTCCTGGACGACCGAGGCGAGGAGGTACCCCTCGGCCAACCGGGCGAGATCGTCGTCCGCGGGCCCCAGGTGGTGCCCGGCTACTGGCGGCGGCCCGACGCGACCGCCGAGACCTTCCCGGACGGCGAGCTGCGCACCGGCGACATCGGGTTCATGGACCCCCAGGGCTGGCTCTACGTCGTGGACCGCAAGAAGGACATGATCAACGCGTCCGGCTTCAAGGTGTGGCCCCGCGAGGTCGAGGACGTCCTCTACACCCATCCGGCGGTACGCGAGGCGGCCGTGGTCGGCGTCCCCGACGGCTACCGCGGGGAGACCGTACGCGCCTACATCAGCCTGCGCCCGGACAGCGACACGGACCCGGATGAACTGGCGGCGTACTGCAAGGAGAGACTGGCCGCCTACAAATACCCCCGCCAGGTGGAGATCCTGCCCGACCTGCCGAAGACGGCAAGTGGGAAGATCCTCCGGCGGGAACTGCGCTCCCGCGCGCGGGACAGCGCCGACGACAGTCAGTAGACACGACGGAAAGGCAGGTGGCGGCAGTGCCAAGGACGACGGACGGAGACGGGACGCCCGTTCCGCAGCGGCTGCTGGACGCCGCCACCCGCCTCTTCGCCGAGCAGGGATACGACCGCACCTCGGTGCAGGAGATCGTGGAGGCGGCCGGCGTCACCAAGGGGGCGCTGTACCACTACTTCGGCTCCAAGGACGACCTGCTGCACGAGGTGTACGCGCGCGTGCTGCGCGTCCAGCAGGAGCGGCTCGACGCGTTCGCGGGCGCCGACGAGCCGATCGAGAAGCGGCTCAGGGCGGCGGCCGCCGACGTCGTGGTGACGACGATCGAGAACCTCGACGACGCGATGATCTTCTTCCGCTCCATGCACCAGCTCAGCCCGGAGAAGAACAAGCAGGTGCGCGCGGAGCGCCGGCGCTACCACGAGCGCTTCCGCGCGCTCATCGAGGAGGGGCAGCGCGAGGGCGTCTTCTCCACGGCGACCCCGGCCGACCTGGTCGTGGACTACCACTTCGGCTCGGTCCACCACCTGTCGACCTGGTACCGCCCCGACGGCCCCCTCACCCCCCAGCAGGTCGCCGACCACCTGGCCGACCTGCTGCTGCGGGCGCTGCGGCCGTAGCACCGCCGCCCGCCCGGCTAGCCGATGATCTCCTTGAGGAACATCACCGCGGTGACGGCGCCGCCGGCAGGAAGACCAGGGCGGCCCGCTGAGTGAGGAGCGGCCCGTCCCGTTCGGGCCGCGTCGTGCGGTCGGGCTGGGGCACCCCGGCCTCCTCAGCCGATGCCGTGGGCCGCGGCGCTCACCGACTCCGGCGGCCGCACCCGCACGCCGTCGCGGTCCGACAGCAGCCACGGGTCGTGCGCGGGACGGATGAGCGTGAAGTCGATCCGGCCGTCCGCGAGCACGCGGACGCCGTGCACCGCCGGCTCGGGCAGGCTGTTGTAGTGGAACGGCGTCGAGAAGTAGTAGGCGCCGGTGTCCGGGACGACGACCAGGTCGCCGGGGTGGAGCAGGGGCAGCGCCCGGTCGCGGGCCAGCAGGTCGCCGGCGAAGCAGGCGGGACCCGCGACGTCCTGGCGCACCGCACGGCCGTGCTTGGCCGTGCCGTCGCCGCCGTGCGCCTCGATCCGCAGCGGCCAGGCGTCGGGCCCGAACACGGTCCGGGTGGCGACCTGCACCCCTGCGTGGGTGACCGCGATCGGGCGGCCCCCTGCCGTCTTGGTGTACTCCACGTACGCGGCCATGAAGCCGTTCTTGGCCAGCAGGGAGCGGCCGAACTCCGTGACCACCTCGTACCGGCCCGCGAACAGGCCGGGGGCGTGGGCGCGCAACTGCTCGACGTAGTCCGCGAACGTGGGCGTGAACGCGTCGTCGGCGAAGTTGACGGGCAGACCGCCGCCGATGTCGATGCCCGCGACCCGGCCCGGCCCGAAGGCCGCCTCGACCTGGCCGGCGAACTCCACCGCCTGCGCCACCCCGCGGGCCATGAGGTCGAGCGGGCAGCCCTGGGACCCGGTGTGCGTGTGCACCCAGGTCAGCCACGGGTGCTCGGCGAACGCCCGCAGCAGCCGCTCCCGGTTGCCCGGGTCCCCCAGCGGGACCCCGAACTTCGAGGTGCTGGTGGCCGTGCTCATCGCGGCGATGGCACCGCCGCCGACCTGGCAGTTGAGCCGCACCCCGATCCGTGAGGCCGAGGAGCGGTGCGCCAGGATCTCCGCGATCCGCTCCAGCTCCTGGAAGTTGTCCGCGTTGACGGACACCCCGAGGGACAGGGCCCGCTCCAGCTCCGCCCGGGTCTTGGCCGGGGCGTCGAACACGATCCGCCCGGCGGGGAAGCCGGCCGCCAGCGCCCGGGCCAGCTCGCCCGCGGTCGCGACCTCGCAGCCCATGCCGAGCCCGGCCAGCTCCCCGAGCACCGGCACCAGGCAGTTCGCCTTCGCCGCGAACGTGTGCAGCACGCCGGGCAGCTCGGGCGGGCCGGGGAAGGAGTCCCGCAGGTCCCCGACCGTCACCTCGACCCCGTCCAGGTCGACGAAGGCGGCCAGCAGGGCCCGCTCCGGATCGAGCAGTCCCTGCCGTACGGCCTCCTGGACGATGCGTTCACGCCGTGCGGCGGCGGGGTTCACAACGGTCATGGTGAGCCTTCCGGGGTCGGGGTCGCCACCCGGGGAACCGCTCCCCGGGCACCTCCCCAGACTTGCCGCCGCACCCGCCGCCCGTCTTCGTCGGTTCGGCAGAGACACCCCGCCCGCGACGGGGGAGGGGCGGCAGCGCCCGGCGATCCGGGCCGCCCGTTGTGCGCGCCCACGAGGACGGCGCCCTTCCGTGGTGCGGACGGACGAAGGACGGGACCGACGGCCAGGCGGGCAGGGGGCAGGCGGACAGGCGGCCGCCCGGCTCGTCACGCCCGCCTCGTACGCCCGCGCTGTCCCGGCCGCAGCCTGGTCACGCCCGCCTCGTACGCCCGCGCTGTCCCGGCCGCAGCCTGGTCACGCCCGC
>NZ_JAJSZC010000008.1:0-23371 GCF_036815105.1 Streptomyces sp. IBSBF 3136 | reverse complement strand
CTCGTACGCCCGCGCTGTCCCGGCCGCAGCCTCGTCACACCCGCCTCGGCGCCGCCGCCTCACGGCCGCGCCGAGGTCCCCGCGTCCGGCCCCGCCTCGTCCTCCGCCCGCCCGCGCAGCCGCAGCTGGAGCTGGGCCAGCAGGCGCGCGTCCGGGCTGTCGAGGTCGAGCCCGGAGACCTTGGTGATCCGGCCCAGCCGGTAGCGCAGGCTGTTGGGGTGCAGCGACAGGCTGCGCGCGGCCGCCGACACGTCGCCGAAGTGGTCCAGGTACGCCCGCAGGGTCTCCACGAGGCTGCCGCCCTGCTCGGCGTCGGACGCGGCCAGCCGCTCCACCGACGTCCCCGGCGGCAGGGGTACGTCCCGCAGCGCCTCGACCACCTGGAGGACGCCGATCGCGTCCGCCACGTCCGCCACCCGCGCCACGCTCCGGCCGTCCGCCGCGCCCGCGAGGGCCCGCAGCGCCTGTTCGGCGTCCCGGCGCGACCCGGCCGCCGCCGCCAGCGAGGGGACCGCCTCGCCGAGGCCGACCCGTACCTGCCCGCCGGTCGCGGCGGACAGCTGCGCGGCCAGCGACGTGCCGAGCTTGGTCACCTGCTCGCGGGCCGCCTCCGGGTCCCGCTCCAGCGCGCCCACCAGGACCAGGGCCCGGCCGCCCGCCGGCACCACCACCGCCCGGTGGCCGAGTCCGGCGCAGTGCAGGCCGAGCAGGCCGTACAGCCGCGCGGGGTCCCCGGACGGTGTCGCCCGCGGGGCGCGGGTCCCCAGGCCGACCGCGAGCACGGCACAGGGCTCCTGCGCGGGCAGCGCCATGCGGTCGGCGAGCAGCCCGGCCGAGCCGCGCTCCTCCAGCAGTGCCCGCGCCGCGTCCTCCACCAGCCGGCTGTCGGCACCGCGCGTGCGGTGGTGGAGCAGGTGGGCGGCGGCCGCCCGGGACGCGGTCCGCAGGGCCTCCGCCGCGTTCGGCGCCAGGGGCCGCCCGGCGACCGCGGCCACCCAGAGGGACCCCAGCACCTCGCCGCCCGCCCGGACCGCGCACACCAGCCGCTCCGGGTCGTCCCCCTGGGCTCGCCGGTGCAGCACGTCGTCCGTCGTCCACAGGGCACGGAACAGCCCCGCCTCGCGCATGGCGGCCACGCGCCACGGCGGGACACGCCGTCCCAGGATGGTCAGCCGGCGCATCTCGTCGACGTTCTCCTCGGTCGAGGAGTGCGCGAGGACCCGGGACTCGGTGTCCTCGATGGTCACCGAGCCGCCGACCAGGGCGGCCACCGCGTCGGCCAGGCCGTCGAGGTCGCCCAGCGCCGGCCCGGGCGCACCCGGCACCGGCGGTGCACCGGAGGAGGCCAGCCCGGACCGCAGCACGCCCACGAGCTGCTCCCAGGGACACCAGGCGGTGCGGAACAGCACCGCCGTGCCGACCTGCTCGGCGACCGGCCGCAGGGCGGCGGCGGCCCCGCCGGGCCGGTCGGGGCCGAAGACCACTCCGGTGGCTCCCGCCGCGCCGGCCCGGCGCAGGACGTCCAGCGCCTGCGCCGATCCGGCGTCGACGCCGACGGCCAGTAAGAGCACCGCGCGTCTGATCTCGGGGTCCAGCGCGTCCAGCACCCCGACCCCGCCGACGGGCACCGCGAGCCCGGCCGGTGCCGTGTCCAGTTCCAGGACCCCCGAGCCCACGACGGACAGCAGCCGCTCCAGCGTCACCCGGGACTCCGTGGCCCTGCTCCACTCCGGCTGTTCCCGCAGGTCCGTCACGCCGCCCCCCTCCTCGGTCCGCCGGCCGCCCTGCCGGTCCCGGCAGGGGTACGACATCACATGCCGGCCGCGTGCTCAACGGCGCACGGGGGCCGCGGCCCGCCCGGCGGCCGCGAGGGCCACGGACGGCCAGGAGGGGCCCCTCAGGGATGAGGGGCCGCCGTCACAGGTACTTCTTCAGCTCCCTGCGGGCCAGCGACCGCTGGTGCACCTCGTCCGGCCCGTCGGCGATCATCAGGGTGCGCGCCCCCGCGTACAGGTCGGCCAGCGGGAAGTCCTGGCTCACCCCGCCCGCGCCGTGCAGCTGGATCGCGCGGTCGATGATGTCCACCACCGCGCGCGGCGTGGCGATCTTGATGGCCTGGATCTCGGTGTGGGCGCCCTTGTTGCCGACGGTGTCCATCAGCCAGGCCGTCTTCAGCACCAGCAGCCGCAACTGCTCCACCGTCACCCGGGCGTCGGCGATCCAGTTGTGGACCACGCCCTGCTGGGCGAGCGCCTTGCCGAAGGCGGTGCGCGACACCGCGCGCCGGCACATCAGCTCGATGGCCCGCTCGGCCATGCCGATCAGCCGCATGCAGTGGTGGATGCGGCCGGGACCGAGCCGGGCCTGGGCGATGGCGAAGCCGCCGCCCTCCTCACCGATCAGGTTGGCGACCGGCACGCGCGCGTGGTCGAAGACCACCTCGGCGTGCCCGCCGTGCGAGTGGTCCTCGTAGCCGAACACCCGCATGGCGCGCTTGACGGTGACCCCGGGGGTGTCGCGCGGGACGAGCACCATGGACTGCTGGCGGCGGATGTCCGCCCCGTCCGGGTCGGTCTTGCCCATCACGATGAAGATCTTGCAGTCCGGGTTCATCGCCCCGGAGATGTACCACTTGCGTCCGGTGACGACGTAGTCGTCGCCGTCCCGCTCGATCAGCGTGGTGATGTTGGTGGCGTCCGCCGAGGCGACCTCCGGCTCGGTCATCGCGAACGCCGAGCGGATCTCACCGGCGAGCAGCGGTTCGAGCCACTGCTTGCGCTGCCGCTCGTCACCGAACTGCGCGAGCACCTCCATGTTGCCCGTGTCCGGAGCCGCGCAGTTCAGGGCCGTGGGCGCGAGATGCGGGGAGCGGCCGGTGATCTCGGCGAGCGGCGCGTACTGGAGGTTCGTCAGCCCGGCGCCGTACTCGGCGTCCGGCAGGAACAGGTTCCACAGGCCCTGCCTGCGCGCCTCGGCCTTCAGCTCCTCGACCACGGCCGGGGTGTCCCAGGGGGAGTCGAGCGCGGCCCGCTGCTCCTCGGCCACCGGCTCGGCCGGGTACACGTGCTCGTCCATGAAGGCGAGGAGCCTGGCCCGCAGTTCCTCGGTGCGCGCGTCGAACGCGAAGTCCATGTCCGGTCAGCCTTCCTGAAGAGTGGTCAGTCCGTGGTCGATGAAGACCGGCACGAGTTCACCGATGCGGTCGAAGCCGCGCCCGACCGTCTGGCCGAGCGTGTACCGGTAGTGGATGCCCTCCAGGATCACGGCGAGCTTGAACCAGGCGAAGGCCGTGTACCAGGAGACGGCCGAGACGTCGCGGCCCGAACGCGCGGCGTACCGCTCGATGAGTTCCCGCGGGGACGGGTGTCCCGGGGCCTCGGCGGTGGTGGAGACGGGGGAGTGCGGCATGCCGAGTGGTTGGCTGTACATCACCAACAGGCCCAGGTCGGTGAGCGGGTCGCCGAGGGTCGACATCTCCCAGTCGAGGATCGCCCTGATCCGGTCGTCGTCCCCGATCAGGACGTTGTCCAGCCGGTAGTCGCCGTGGACGACCGTGGCGGCGGGGGAGTCGGGCAGCTCCCGGCCGAGGGCCGCGTGCAGTTCGTCGATGCCGGCCAGCTCGCGGTTGCGGGAGGCGTCGAGCTGCTTGCCCCAGCGGCGCAGCTGACGGTCCAGGAAGCCCTCCGGGCGGCCGAAGTCGGCGAGGCCCACCTCGGCGGGGTCCACCGCGTGCAGCTCGACCAGGGTGTCCACCAGGGACAGCACCGCGTCGCGGGTGCGCTCGGCGCCGAGCGGGGCGAGCTGCTGGGCGGTGCGGTACGGCGTGCCCTCGACGAACTCCATGACGTAGAACGGCGCGCCGAGCACCTCCTCGTCCTCGCACAGCAGCACCGGGCGGGGGACCGGTACGTCCGTCGGGTGCAGCGCGCTGATCACCCGGTGCTCGCGCCGCATGTCGTGCGCGGTGGCCAGCACATGGCCGAGCGGAGGTCGCCGGACGACCCACTTGGCGGTGCCGTCGGAGAGCGCGTAGGTGAGGTTCGACCTCCCGCCCTCGATCAGCCGGCCGGTCAGCGGGCCGTTCACCAGGCCGGGCCGTTCACGGTCCAGCAGACCGCGCAGCCGGTCGAGATCGAGTCCGGGCGGGTGGTCGGCGCTCATACATCACTCCTACGAACGGGTGAACAGCAACGCGACCAATGATGCCGACCGGTCGGTATGCCGTCCAGTGCGTACGCTCGACCCGGTGGGAAACGTGACGGGAGCCACCCTAGGACGACGGCTCCCCGGCGTGCTGCCGGGGAGCCGTCGGACCTGGACGGACGCAGGGTCAGTGGTCGTCCCAGTGGTCCCCGTGCTCGGCGTGCCGGTGCCCGTCGTGCAGGTAGTCCACGTGGTCGCCGTGCCGTACCTGCGCGTGCCCGCACTCGTCGTGGTGGACGTGCTCGTGCCCCTCGTGCGCGGTGTGGCCGGCGGGTTCGCACTCGTCCCAGTGCCCGCCGTGCTCGCGGTGCAGGTGGCCGTCGTGGGCGTAGTCGAGGTGGTCGCCGTGCGGTACGGCCGTGTGCCCGCAGTCCGGACCGTGGCTGTGCGAGGCGTGCTCGGTGTGTTCCTGGTGCAGCGTGGTCATGATGGGTGCCTTCGGGGTACGGGGATTGACGACGGACAGGCTGTCACGCGAAGGCCACATACCGGGGCATCCCGGTTGCGTGGCGCACGAGTACCCCGGAGGGTCGAGGGCATGAAAGGCATCAGCTACAGCCGGTACGGCGGACCCGACGTACTGGAGTACGGCGAGCTGCGCGACCCGAAGGTGGGTCCCGACCAGGTCCTGGTCAAGGTGCGCGCGGCCGCGGTCAATCCGGTCGACTGGAAGTGCCGCGAGGGCTACCTCGACGGCCTGCTGGACGCCGTCTTCCCGGTGATCCCCGGCTGGGACGTCAGCGGGGTGGTGGTGCAGCCCGGTGTCGCGGTCACGGAGTTCGCCGTCGGTGACGAGGTGATCGGCTACGTCCGCGAGGACTTCCTGTCCCGGGGCACCTTCGCCGAGTACGTCGCCGCTCCGGTGCGCACCCTCGCCCGCAAGCCGCGCAACCGGTCCTTCGAGGAGGCCGCGGGCCTGCCCCTGGCCGGTCTGACCGCCTATCAGGTGCTGGTCAAGACGCTGGAGGTCAAGCGCGGTGAGACGCTGCTGGTGCACGCGGCGGCCGGCGGGGTCGGCTCGCTGGCCGTCCAGATCGGCGTCCACCTCGGCCTCCGGGTGATCGGCACGGCGAGCGAGCGCAACCACGACTTCGTCCGGGAGCTGGGCGGCGAGCCGGTGAGCTACGGCGAGGGGCTGGCCGAACGCGTGCGCGCGCTGGCTCCCGGGGGCGTGGACGCGGTCTTCGACACCATCGGCGGCGACACCCTGAAGATCTCCGCCAGCCTGCTGGCTCCCGAGGGCCGGCTGGCGTCCATCGCCGACCCGGACGTGGTCGGCTACGGCGGCCGGTACGCCTTCGTCCGCCCCGACTCCGCGGACCTGACCGCGCTGGCCCGCCTCGCGGAGGAGGGCGTCGTCACCGTGCACGTGCAGGAGACGTTTCCGCTGGAGCGGGCGGCCGACGCGTACCGGCTGAACCAGGAGGGGCGCACCCGCGGCAAGATCGTGGTGACGGTGGACTGGCCCGACGAGGAGGGCTAGCGAGCCGCTAGCCGGCCGCCGTCCCGGCTCGTCCGTCCCCGGCGAGGCCCCACGTGCGGGCGAGATCCGCCACCCAGGTGGCCGCCGCGCCGGGGTCGGGCGGGGGCGCGCCGACGACCACGAGTTCGGTGACGCCCGCCGCGGCGAGGCCGGGGAGGTGCTCCGGTGTGCCGTCGCTCAGCGCGACGGCGATGGTGAGTTCCTTCACCGCGCGGCCGCGGCGGGCGCACTCGTCGGTGAGGACGCCGACGCGCGAGCCGACCTCGGCCGCGGGGACGTTGAAGCCGTACCAGCCGTCGGCGTGGGTGACCGCGCGGCGCAGGGCGGCGTCGCTGTTGCCGCCGACCACGACCGGGAGCCGGCCGCCCCGCAGCGGCTTGGGGTTGACCCGGATCGAGTCGAAGCGGGTGAACTCGCCCTCGAACGAGGCCGGGTCCCGGGACCAGAGGGCGCGCATCGCGGCGAGGTACTCCTCCGTGCGCCGCCCGCGCCCGGCGAACGGGACCCCGAGCGCGGCGAACTCCTCGGCCGACCAGCCGACCCCGACCCCGAGACTGAACCGTCCGGCCGAGAGCACGTCGAGCGTGGCGGCCTGCTTGGCGACCACGACCGGGTTGTGCTCGGGCAGCAGCAGCACACCGGTGGCCAGCTCGATCCGGCCGGTGACCGCGGCCGCGAAGCTCAGGGCGAGCAGCGGGTCGAGCCAGTCCGCGTCCGCGGGCACGGCGATCCGGCCGTCGTCCGCGTACGGGTACCGGGAGACGGGCGCGTCCACGAGCACCACGTGCTCCCCGCACCACAGCCGCGCGAACCCGTGCGCCTCCGCGGCCACGGCCACCGCACGGACGACCTCCGGACGGGCACCGTCACCGATGCCGAGGGCGTGCAACCCCAGCCGCATCCGCCACCTCCTGGCGCCACCGTAAACGCGCGGCGCGGCGAGACCCGCGCGGCGGCCCGCCGGGCGCCGTCCGGTTCCGCCGGGCGGGTGACCCCGGGCCGGGCCCGCGGTGCCGACATACGGAAAGCGGATGGTCTGTTCGCGTGAGAGGGGCTGGCGCCGCACGGAGCGCGTCCCCCCGGCCGCCTCATAGTGGCGGCATGAGCATTGATCAGGGCACCGACGAACTGATTGTCCTGCAGGCCCCGCAGGCGACGGTCCTGGCGCGGCAGCTTGTCGAGGGAGTGGGCAACCATCAGGAGCGGAAGGCGACGGTGGTCCTGGCCTCCTTCCGGGGCGGCTACTGGCTGCGCCGGTTCACGGAGGAGCCCGCCCTGGACGCCGTGCGGCCGCACGACCGCCCCACCTCGGTGGACTGGGTACGCCTGCGGGAACTGCTGCGGCGGCCCGAACTGCTGGACGACGGCCGCCGGGAGCCCGGCAGCATGGGCCCCCACCTGGCCGTGCTGGAGATCGCCGTGTCCCTGGCCGCGGGCCACCCGCTCGACCTGTGCCGGGTGGCGATGCAGCTCTCCGGCGCGGAATGGCGGGACGTCCTGCTGAGGATGGAGTCGGCCGCCGACTTCGTGTGAGGCCCGGCGGACGGTCGGCCTCAGACCACGAGCGCGGCCGCGCAGACGGCCAGGGCCACCGCGCACAGCACCGCGGCCGTCGCCTGCCGGCCCGCGAGCGCGGGCGGCCGGGGCCGGGAGGCCAGGACACGGATCCGCCGCTGGGCCACCCACAGGAAGCCGACCCACAGCGCGCAGCACAACGCGCACACCGTGATCCCGTCGGCCGTGGGCCCGCCGTGCAGGGCCGTCCGCACGGCCAGTACGGCGGCCACGGTGCTCGACAGCGTCGTACGGCGCCAGGCCAGCCGGGTCCGCTCCGGCTGGAGCCCCGGATCGCGGTCCCGGGCGCCCTCCGGCGCGCTCACCCCGCCCATCCGGCCAGCACCACCAGGACCATCGCGACGGCCACCACCGCGACCAGCAGGCCGAGCACCGCGGGGAAGCGGGACGCCGGCAGGTCCTCGCCGCGCCGCATCGCCCGCTCGCAGCGCACCCAGTGGTTCACCGCGCGCAGCGAGCACAGCACCCCGGCGCCGAGCAGGGCCAGCGCCAGCCCCACCCGCCAGGCCCAGCGCAGGTGCGGCAGGAACTGGTCCACCGCGAAGCCGCCGCCGATCAGCGCCAGCGCGGTGCGCAGCCAGGCCAGGAACGTGCGCTCGTTGGCCAGCGAGAACCGGTAGTCGGGGGTGCTGCCCTCGTCCCGCACCTGCTCCGGGGCGAACCAGAGCCGTACGTTCCGCGAGAATTCGATCACGCGCAGGACCCTACCGGGGCGTCACCCGGCCGACCGGAACCGCCTGAGCCGCTCGTAGGCGGCCAGCCCGTCCGGCACCCACTCCCACTCGCCCAGCCGCCGTGCCACCTCGTCCTCGGTCAGGAAGCCGTACCACTCGACCTCCTCCGCCTGGGGCCGCACCGGCAGCTCGCAGCGCACCTCGTACACCGCCGACCACCAGCTGTGCCCGGCGCCGTCGTCGTACAGGAACCGGAACAGGGGCCGCGGCCGCGGCAGGCCGGTCACGCCCAGCTCCTCCTCCGCCTCCCGCAGGGCCGCCTCGTCGTAGGACTCGCCCGCGCCGACGACCCCGCCGACGAACAGGTCGTGGAGCGAGGGGAAGACCAGCTTGGTCGCGGTGCGGCGGTGGACGAACAGCCGCCCGGCCGCGTCCCGGGCCTGGACGAAGACGCACCGGTGGCGCAGCCCCCGCGCGTACGCCTCGCCGCGCGGGACCCGGTCCACGACCCGGTCGTGCTCGTCGACGATGTCGAGGATCTCGTGAGCAGGGTTCATGCCCGTATCCAAGCAGGGCGGGGCCGCCGGGCCGAGCTCAGCGGCGCTGGAGGTCCCGGTCGGACCGGGGCTGCGCCGGGCCGCAGGGCATGGCCGGGTGCAGGCCGAGCAGTATGATGCCCGCGACGATGGCGGCGAGCCCCGCCGCCTCCCAGGCCAGCGCCCCGGTGTCGGTGTGCAGCCGGTCGCCGAGGAAACCGACCCCGCACAGGATGCCGGCCAGCGGCTGGGCCGCGGTGAGCGCGGGCAGCGACATGCGCAGCTCGGCCGTCTCGAAGGCGCTCTGCACCAGGACCAGCGCGGTGACGCCCAGCACGAGCACGCCGTACGGCTGCCAGCCGGTGACCAGTCCCGCGAGGCCGCCCTCGGAGAAGCGGGTGCCGCTCACCCGGGTGAGCGCGTCCTGCACGCCGTACAGCAGCCCGGCGGCGGTGGCGAGCAGCACCGGGCCCCAGTTCAGCCGGGACCGCTTCGCGTACGTCGTGAGGACGAGGGCGGTGCCGAGCATCGCCCCGATGATCAGCCAGTGCCGCACCGGATCGGCGACGGCGCTGCCGGCGCGCGGTTCGCCCGCGAGGATGAACGCGCTCACGCCACCGGCGAGCAGCGCGAGGCCGGTCCAGCCCTGACGGCCGAGGGGCTGCCTGGTCCGGTGCCGGGACAGGGCCAGCGCGAACAGCAGATTGGTGGCGAGCAGCGGCTCCACCAGGGAGATCTCGCCCTTGCCGAGGGCCAGGGCACCCAGCGCCATGCCGGCCACCATCAGGGCGATGCCGCCGAGCCAGCGCGGCACCCGCATGAGGTCCAGGAGCAGCCGGAACGACAGGAAGTCGCCGAGCGGTGCCTTCTGGGCGGCGTCCTGCTGGAGCACGAAGCCGAAGCCCACGCAACAGGCCGCACTCACGGCGAGGAGGAGAACCAGAACGGACAAGCTGCGTACCTCGATCATCCGGCCGGACCACGGACGCGTAGGGGCCCGACTGTAGCGTTCCGGGACGGCATCGACCCGGAGAGTACCCGGAACCGGACACGGAGCCCGGTCACGGTGCCCGGCCCGGCGCGGGGTCGGCCGGGGCGGCGGGACCGTCCGGTCATGGTCCGTCGCACGCGGGCCCGGCGCCATGGCGTACGCCACAGCGATCCGCCCGTCTCCCGGCCGTGTGCCGCGCGCACACCACGCCGATCAGGGCACTCGCCTCCCGGCGACTCCTGCCGACAGAATGGTTGAAGCCGGTAACATTCCGGTTCCGCTTGACGCGATCCATGGCTGGGGGTTTGCTGTGCGTGATCGGTCGATGGCAGCCCGAGAAACAGGAAGTCCCGCGGTGCCTCCTTCCCCGCCCTTGCTCGGCGCTCGCCGGGCCCTCACGGACCCGTCCGGCGGCACCGCCCCGGACGACGTCGGCGCGTTACCCGGCGCCCTCGGCGGCCCCTTCGCCGACGATCTGGACGACGCCCTCGACGACGCCGAACTCCTCGCCGCCGGGGCCGCGCTCGCCCAGGGGCGACGGCAGGCCGCCCGCTCGTTGCTGCTGCACACCGGCGACGACTGGGACCGCCGGGGCCACCGCGTCACCGTCCTCGCCGCCGAACCGCACGCCGCCGCCCTGGCCCACGACTGGCTGCTCGCCGAGCCTCGGTCCGCCGACGCCGCCACCCTGCACGCCCTCGCCCTGGTCCGGCGCGCCCTGCGTGGCGAGGAGGACGCCGACCGGGCCCGCGAGGCATGCGGCGCCGCCGCCGCCCTCGCCCCGGCCGACCCCACCCCCTGGCTCGGCCTGCTGCTGCTCGCCCGCACCCTGGGCCCCGAACAGGAGGTGCTGCGGGTCTTCGCCGAACTCAGCGAGCGGCACCCCGAGCACCACCACGCCCACCACCTGCTGGTCGCCCGGCTCGCCGAGCGGCCCGAGGGCGGCCGGGCCGAGTCCCACGAGGTGTACGACCTCGCCGAGCGGGCCGCCGCCGACGCCCCCGCCGACTCCCCACTGGCCGTCCTGCCCGTGGTCGCGTACGCCGAGCGCTACCGGGTCCTCGCCGCCACCGGCCTCGCCCCCGCCGACCCGGCCGCCTCCGGGCACTGGTCCGGCCCCCGGGCCCGCCGGATCCTGCGCGCCGCCTTCGACTGGTGGCTGGAGTGGGAGCGCGACGAGCACCCCCGCCACCACGCCGACCTCAACCACCTGGCGTTCGCCATGTCCTGCGCCGGCCGCCCCGCCGAGGCGGCCGCCCTCTTCCGGCGCATCGGCCGGCACGCCACCAGGGCACCCTGGTCCTACCCGCACCGCGACCCCTGGCGGGCCTTCCACACCGCCCGTGCCCACGCGCTGCGCGGGCACGGCACCCGGGACATCCTTACGGAATCCTGACCTGCCGCCCGACCCCCTGGCATCGACCGGCCCGGAAGTGCTCGAATGAACAGGTGAATCCCGAACCGACCGAGGACCCCGGCGCACAGGGCAGGCCCGTCGGCCGCCGCGTGTTCCTCGGCACCCTGGGCCTGGGCGCCCTCGGCGTCGCCACGGCGCCCGCACTCCAACGCGGCCTCGAGGGCTTCCTCGGCGCGCTCTCCGGCAGCGACCCCACCGGCCTGACCGGACTGCTGCCCAACGGCGGCGGTTTCCGCTACTACTCGGTCGCCGCGTCCGTCCCGCACCGGGGCCCGGCCGACTACCGGCTCACCGTCGACGGCCTCGTCGACCGCCCGCACACCTACACCCTGGACGACCTGCGCGCCCTGCCGCAGAACCGGCTGGTCAGAGACGTCCAGTGCGTCACCGGCTGGCGGGTCCCGGGCACCCCCTTCGAGGGCGTACGGCTCTCCCGGCTGCTGGACGCGGCGGGCGTCCGGTCCTCGGCCCGGGCCATCCGCTTCACCTGCTTCGACGGCACCTACAGCGAGAGCCTCACCCTCGACCAGGCCCGCCGCCCGGACGTCCTGGTCGCCCTGCGCATGCAGGACAAGGACATCGGCCACGACCACGGCGGCCCGGTCCGCCTCTACGTCGCGCCCATGTACTTCTACAAGTCCGCCAAGTGGCTCTCCGGGATCACCGTGACCGACCGCGTCCGGCCCGGCTACTGGGAGGACCTCGGCTACGACGTCGACGCCTGGGTGGGCCGGTCGAACGGACGGACCGATGAGCCTACGAGCTGAGACCCCGGCGCCGCCGAGCGCCCGCGTCCGCCGCTTCGGCCGGTCCCAGCGGTGGGTGCACCGCACCACGGCCGCGCTGATGGGCGTGTGCGTCGTGACGGCTGCCTGCCTCTACATCCCGCAGCTCGCCGTGCTGGTCGGACGCCGAGAACTGGTCGTCCGCATCCACGAGTGCGCCGGACTGGCCCTGCCGGTCCCCGTCCTGCTGGGTCTCGCCTCCCGTGCCTTCCGTGCCGACCTGCGCTTCCTCAACCGCTTCGGCCCGCACGACCGGATGTGGCTGCGCGCCGCGCTGGTGCGCGACAAACGGCGCTCCTCCCGCCCGGCCGGCAAGTTCAACGCGGGCCAGAAGATCTACGCGGCCTGGATCGCCGGGGCCGCACTGGTCATGCTCGGCACCGGCCTCATGATGTGGTTCACCCACCTCGCGCCGCTGGTCTGGCGCACCTCGGCGACCTTCGTCCACGACTGGCTGGCCCTGACGATCGGCGTGGTCCTGGCCGGCCACATCGGCATGGCGCTGGGCGATCCGGAGGCACGCCGGGGCCTGCGGACAGGATCGGTGAGCCGGGAGTGGGCGAAGCGGGAACACCCGCTGTGGCGGCCCTAGTTCTCGGCCGGGATGCCGAGCGGCCCACCCGCTCCCCGGCGTCCGCCGATGTCGAGGAGGGGGTGGGCCGTCGTCGTACCGCCCCTAGATCACCAGGGACAGCAGCAGGACCAGACCGCCACCGACGACCGAGAGGATCGTCTCCATGATCGACCAGGTCTTGACGGTCTGCCCGACGCTCAGCCCGAAGTACTCCTTCACCAGCCAGAAGCCGGCGTCGTTGACGAAGCTGAAGAAGAGCGAACCGGAACCGATGGCGAGCACCAGCAGGGCGGTGTGGGTGGTGGACATGTCGGCCGCGAGCGGCGCGACCAGGCCGGCCGCCGAGACCGTCGCCACCGTCGCCGAGCCGGTCGCCAGCCGGATCACCACCGCGATCAGCCACGCCAGCAGCAGCGCCGGGATCGACCAGTTCTTGGACACGTCCAGGATCATCTGGCCCACGCCGCAGTCGATCAGCGTCTGCTTGAAGCCGCCGCCCGCGCCCACGATCAGCAGGATGCCGGCGATGGGCATCAGGCCCTTCTCCACCGTCTGCCGCAGCCGCTCCCTGCTGAACCCGGCGGGCCGGCCCAGCGTGAAGAAGCCGACGATCACGGCGGCGAGCAGCGCGATCAGCGGCGAGCCGATGACGTCGAAGACCCGCTGCGTGGTGTTCGCCGCGTCGTCCACGACGATGTCCACCAGCGCCTTGAGCAGCATCAGCACGACCGGCAGCAGCATGGTCGCCAGCGTCGCCCCGAAGCCCGGACGGCGCTCGAGCTCCTCCGACGGGCGCTGCGGCAGCATCCGGTCGGGGGCCGGGACGTCCACCCAGCGGGCGGCGTACCGGGAGAACACCGGGCCGGCGATGATCACCGTCGGTATGGCGACCAGGAGGCCGAGGGCCAGGGTCACGCCCAGGTTGGCGTGCACCGCGTCGATCGCGATCAGCGGGCCGGGGTGCGGCGGGATCAGACCGTGCATCACGGAGAGACCGGCCAGCGCCGGGATGCCGATGCGCATCAACGAGTAGTTGCCGCGCTTGGCGACCATCAGCACGACCGGGATCAGCAGCACGATGCCGACCTCGAAGAACAGCGGCAGGCCGATCACCGAGGCGATCAGCACCATCGCCCAGGGCATGGCGCGCCCGCCCGCCTTGGCGAGGATCGTGTCGACGATCTGGTCGGCGCCTCCGGAGTCGGCGAGCAGCTTGCCCAGGATCGCCCCGAGCGCGATCAGGACGCCGACGCCGGCCACGGTGGTGCCGAGTCCGGTGGTGAAACTGACGATCGCCTTGTCCAGCGGCGCCCCCGCGACCGCCCCGAGCGCCAGCGACCCGATGGTCAGCGCCAGGAAGGCGTGGAGCTTGAACTTGGTGATGAGTACGACGATGACGGCGATGCCCACCAGGACGGCGATGCCGAGCTGGGCGTGGCCGGCCGAGGTGATCGGCGGAGGCGTGTCCGCTGCCAGCATCTCGACGCTGAGTCTGGTCACGGGGGTTCCCTTGCAGGTACGGGGATGGGGATGAGGTGAGGTGTTACTCGGAGATGCCGGGAAGCGTGTCGAGGGCCTTCACCGCGCGTTCGGTGATCTCCTGGGGCCCGCCGCTGACGTCCACCGCGACCCCGGCCTCGTCCGGCTCCAGCGGCTGGAGCGTGGCGAACTGGGAGTCCAGCAGGGCCGTCGGCATGAAGTGGCCCTGCCGGTGGGACATGCGGTCCTCGATGAGCTTCCGGTCGCCCGTGAGGTGCACGAACACGACCCCGGGAGCCACGGACCTGAGCCGGTCGCGGTACGACCGCTTCAGCGCCGAACTGCTGACCACCCCGCCGAGCCCCGCCCGCCCGTGCGCCCAGTGACCGATGGCGTCCAGCCACGGCCACCGGTCGGTGTCCTCGAGCGGGATCCCGGCCGACATCTTGTCGATGTTGGCCTTCGGGTGGAAGTCGTCGCCCTCGGCGTACGGGACGCCCAGCCGGGCGGCGAGCAGGGGACCGATCGTGGTCTTGCCCGTCCCGGCGACGCCCATCACGACGACCACGTGGGGGGTGCGCATGTCTGCCTCGCTGTCTTCCTCGACATCCGACGCCGCATCCGGCGTCGCCACACTGAAACTCATTAGTACGATGAATTCAAGAGTGTGTGACGCATAAGTCTGACTTTTTGTCCCCGTGATCCACGCCGTACGCTGAGTGCATGACCACACCGGGCCGGGGGCTGCACGGCCGCGTACTCGACAGCCTCGGCCCAGCGATCACGGCGGGCGAGTACCCGCCCGGCAGCGTTCTGCGCACGGACGAACTCGCACAGCACTTCGAGGTGTCACGCTCCGTGATGCGCGAGGCGGTCCGCGTGCTGGAGTCGATGCACCTCGTCGAGTCCCGCCGCCGGGTGGGCGTGACGGTCCGCCCCAAGGACGAGTGGAACGTCTACGACCCGCAGGTCATCCGCTGGCGTCTGGCCGGCGCCGACCGCCCGCACCAGCTGCGCTCGCTGACCGTGCTGCGCTCCGCCGTCGAACCGGTCGCCGCCGGCCTCGCCGCCCGGTACGCCACGGCCGAGCAGTGCGCCGAACTCACCGCGTGCGCGCTCGGCATGGTCGCCAACTCCCGCGGCCACCGGCTGGAGGAGTACCTGGTCCACGACGTGGCCTTCCACCGCGTCATCCTCACGGCCTCGGGCAACGAGATGTTCGCCCGCCTCGGCGACGTCGTCGCCGAGGTGCTGGCCGGCCGCACCCACCACGAGGTCATGTTCGAGGACCCCGACCCGGCCGCCGTCACCCTGCACGTCCAGGTCGCGGAGGCGGTCCGCGCGCGCGACGCGGCCCGCGCCGAACAGCTCACCCGCGAGATCGCCGAGGGCGCCCTGCAGGAACTGGAGATCCTGGCGCCCTAGCGGTACCGACCCAGCGCCCCGCGGGCGCGCCACCCGACGGGCGCGTCGCCTGGCCGGCAAGTCACCCCGCCCGCGCGTCACTCGTCGGGGAAGTCCCCGTCCACGTACACCCACGCGCCGTCCACCCGCTCGAACCGGCTGCGCTCGTGCAGCGAGCCGCCCCGGTAGGAGGCGCGGAACGTCACGGTCCCCGTGCTGTGGAACGCGGACCCGTCGGTGGCACCGAGGATCTCCAGCCCCGTCCACCTCGTCCGCGGGTCCAGGTCGAGCCGCTCCGGCCGGGTCCCCGGATGCCAGGTGCGCAGCAGGTAACCCGCGTCGCCCACCACGAACGCGCTGTACCGCGACCGCATCAGCGCCTCGGCGGTCGGCGCCGCGGCCGTACCCGCGTGGAAGCGGCCGCAGCACGCGGCGTAGGACTCGGGACGGCCGCAGGGGCAGGGGCGCGTGGTCATGGCACACATTCTGCCCGCACCCGGGGAGGCGCCCGCCGCCGGCGCGGTGCACAGTGGAAGGGGTGACGCGCCGCTGCGTCCCGTTTCTCGCAACGCAGTGAGGAGAGACGGACGATGACCCGACCCGTGAGCAGCCGTCCTCCGGCCGTGAAGGAATGGCGGCTCAACCTCTACCTGTCCGAACACGACCCGGACACCACGGCCCGGATCGTCCTCGACACCGGCGACAACGTCCTGGAGAGCCACGCGGAGGCCCGGCGCAGCCCCTACGACCCGGCCATGGCGGACATCGGGGACGAACTCGCCGCCGGCCGCGCCCTGATGGCCATGGGCCGGCTGCTGCTGCGCGCCGCCGCCGGGGACATGAGGGCGATCGGATCCACCGAGACCGAGGTGCCCGCCCCGCTGTGGCCGACCCAGGAGTGACGGGGCCGCACCGTGCTCCTCACCGATCGACGCGAAGCGGGACGGCTGCTGGGCGAGCGGCTCGAGTACCTCAGGGGCCAGGACGTCGTGGTGCTCGGGCTGCCCCGCGGCGGGGTGCCGGTCGGCGCCGCCGTCGCCGACGCCCTCGACGCGCCCCTGGACATCTGCATGGTCCGCAAGCTCGGCGTGCCCCACCAGCCGGAACTGGGCATGGGCGCGATCGGCGAGGACGGCGTACGGGTGATCAACGAGGAGGTCCGGCGGGCCGCCGGGGTCGGCGAGACGGACCTGGAGCGGGTCGAGTCCCACGAGCGCGAGGTGCTGCGCCGGCGCGCCGACCGCTACCGGGGCGCGCACGCGCCCGTCGCCGTCGCCGGCCGCACCGTCGTGGTCGTCGACGACGGCGTCGCCACCGGCTCCACCGCCCGCGCGGCCTGCCGGATCGCCCGGGCCCGCGGCGCGGCCCGTGTCGTGCTCGCCGTGCCCGTCGCCCCGCGGGACTTCGCCCGGCGGCTCGGCGAGGAGGCCGACGAACTCGTGTGCCTGCACACCCCGGCCGACTTCCTCGCCATCGGCCAGTTCTACGACGACTTCGCCCAGGTCGGCGACGACGAGGTCACCACCTGCCTGCGGCAGGCCGCCGGGCGCCACGACCGGGTCGCCGGAACCGGCCCCGAGGACCGCGAGGCCGAGGTGGCCGCCGGTGCCGTACGGCTGCGCGGGCGGCTCACCCTGCCCGCCGGCGCCACCGGCGTCGTCGCCTTCGCCCACGGCAGCGGCAGCGGCCGGCACAGCCCGCGCAACCGGTTCGTCGCCGAGGGGCTCAACCGGGCCGGCCTCGGCACCCTCCTCCTCGACCTGCTCACCGAGGACGAGGAGCGCGACCGCGCCAACGTCTTCGACATCGCCCTGCTGGCCGGACGACTGGCGGACACCACCGGCTGGCTGCGCGAGGAACCCGACACCGAAGGGCTCGCCATCGGCTACTTCGGCGCCAGCACCGGCGCGGCCGCCGCCCTGTGGGCCGCCGCCGAACCCTCGGCACGCCCCGCCGCCGTCGTCTCCCGCGGCGGCCGTCCCGACCTCGCCGGATCCCGGCTGTCCGAGGTCACCGCGCCCACGCTGCTCGTCGTGGGCGGCGCCGACACCCAGGTGCTCGACCTCAACCGGGCGGCACAGGCCCGGCTGCGCTGCGAGAACCGGCTCGACGTGGTCCCCGGCGCCACCCACCTCTTCGAGGAACCGGGCGCCCTGGAGCAGGTCACCGAACTGGCCCGCGACTGGTTCACCGAGCACCTGGCACCGGTCCGTCCGGAACACGCGAAAGGCCCCTGCTGAGCAGGGGCCTCACTGGTGTCCGAGGGGGGACTTGAACCCCCACGCCCGATAAAGGGCACTAGCACCTCAAGCTAGCGCGTCTGCCATTCCGCCACCCGGACAAGGTGTCTGTCGTGCGGGTTCTCCCCGCGGCGACGAAGGAAACATTACCAGGCTTTCCGGGGTGGCCGATCACCCCCGTCCCCCGGTGCCGGCGGGCGTGAACGGCGTGTGACGGGCCGGGACCGGTCTTGGGTCCGGGGCGGTCCCGGAGGGAGGATGAGGAGAACCACCAGCGGACAGCGGGAGGAACCAGCGTGAGCGAGACGGACACGGCCAGGAGCGTCACCGGCGAGGACGAGGTCGTGGACCTCTGCCGTGAACTGATCCGGTTCGACACCAGCAACTACGCCGACCACTCGGGGCCGTGCGAGCGCGCGGCCGCCGAGTACGTCGCCGAGAAGCTCGCCGAGGTCGGACTGGAGCCGCAGGTCTTCGAGTCGCACCGCGGGCGCGCCTCCACCGTGGCCCGCATCGAGGGCGAGGACCCGTCCCGGCCCGCGCTGCTGATCCACGGGCACCTGGACGTCGTGCCGGCCAACGCCGCCGACTGGACCCACCACCCCTTCTCGGGCGAGGTGGCCGACGGGTGCGTGTGGGGACGCGGGGCCGTCGACATGAAGGACATGGACGCCATGACCCTCGCGGTCGTGCGCGATCGGATGCGCTCCGGACGGCGGCCGCCGCGGGACATCGTGCTCGCGTTCCTCGCCGACGAGGAGGCCGGCGGCACCTACGGCGCCCGCCACCTGGTCGACCACCACCCCGGCCTCTTCGAGGGCGTGACCGAGGCGATCAGCGAGGTGGGGGGCTTCTCCTTCACGGTGAGCGAGCAGCGCAGGCTCTACCTGATCCAGACGGCCGAGAAGGGCATGCACTGGATGAAGCTGACCGTGGCCGGGACCGCCGGGCACGGGTCGATGATCCACCGGGACAACGCCATCACCGAGCTGTCCGAGGCGGTCGCCCGGGTCGGCCGGCACAAGTTCCCGGTGCGGGTCACCAAGACCACCCGGGCCTTCCTCGACGAACTCGGCGACGCGCTCGGCACCGAGCTGGACCCGGAGGACATGGAGTCGACCCTCGCCAGGCTCGGCGGGATCGCCAAGCTCATCGGGGCGACGCTGAGCAACACCGCGAACCCCACCCAGCTCAACGCCGGCTACAAGGTCAACGTCATCCCCGGCGAGGCCACCGCGCACATCGACGGAAGGTTCCTGCCGGGCCACGAGGAGGAGTTCCTCACCGACCTCGACCGGCTGCTCGGCCCGAACGTCCGCCGCGAGGACGTGCACGCCGACAAGGCGGTCGAGACCGGCTTCGACGGGGCGCTGGTCGAGGCCATGCAGTCCGCGCTGCTGGCCGAGGACCCGGCGGCCAAGGCGATCCCCTACATGCTCTCCGGCGGCACCGACGCCAAGTCCTTCGACGACCTCGGCATCCGCGGCTTCGGTTTCGCCCCGCTCAAGCTGCCGCCGGAGCTGGACTTCGCCGGCATGTTCCACGGCGTGGACGAGCGGGTGCCGGTGGACGGCCTGAAGTTCGGCGTCCGGGTGCTCGACCGGTTCATCGACGCGTCGTGAAGCCATGGGCCCAGGTAATCGGGCGCCCGTACGAAATCGACTGAGAAGAGTGAATGCGACGATAAGCTCGTAGCTCCATTACTCCCTCCTCGTTACAGGTGATGTGACTCCGCACCTTGGAGTCGCATTGCCTACTAGGAGGAATAATGATCAAGAAGGTCGTCGCTGCCGCGGCTGCCACCGGTGGTCTGGTTCTCGCGGGTGCGGGCCTGGCCGTCGCCGACTCGGGTGCCCAGGGTGCCGCCGTGCACTCGCCCGGTGTCGTTTCCGGCAACGTCATCCAGGTGCCCGTCCACGTCCCGGTGAACGTGTGCGGCAACACGATCAGCGTGATCGGGCTCCTGAACCCCGCCTTCGGCAACACCTGCGTCAACCACTGACGTCGGCTCCCTGAGGGGCGTCTTTTTCGAGCCGTCGGCCTCGGAGCGCGCGCCATGCGCTCCGAGGCCGACCGGTCTTTTCTTCCGCGGAATTCCTCTTCGCGGAAACGCACGGAAAACCGAAGGCAGGGGGGAATTCAGAAAATGCGACAGAGTACCCGCAAGGGTCTGATGACCATGGCGGCCGCCACCGGCGTGATCGCCGCGGCGAGCGGTTACGCCCAGGCCGACGCGGGCGCGGTGGGAGCCGCGTCCCATTCGCCCGGCGTACTGTCCGGCAACACCGTACAGGCTCCGGTGCACGTGCCGTTGAACGTCTGCGGCAACACGGTGAATGTCGTCGGGGCGCTCAATCCGGCCGTCGGCAACGCCTGTGCCAACGGCGGCGGCCACTCCGGCTCCGGGGGGTACGGCGACTCCGGCCACGGCGGCTCGCACCACGGCGGCTCGCACGCGGGCGGTCACACCGGCGGCTCGCCCGGCGTGGGCTCCGGCAACACCGTCCAGGTGCCGATCGACGTCCCGGTCAACGTGTGCGGCAACAGCGTCGACGTGATCGGTGTCGGCAACCCGGCCACGGGCAACGACTGCGCCAACGGCGGTGGCGGCGGGCACAAGGCCCCGCCCGGCGGTCCCGGTGAGCCGGGCGGCCCGGGCCTCCCCGGACATCCCGGTCACCCAGGACATCCCGGTCAGCCGGGCCACCCCGGAACGCCGGGCCACCCGGGCACGCCGGGCACCCCCGGACACCCGGGAACCCCCGGCACCCCGCCCGCCAAGGGCGGCCACGCGCCGCACGGGCCGTCCGGATCCTCGGGCACGTCCGGGTCGTCCCAGGTCGAGCAGCTGGGCGGACGCTCCGACCAGTCCCTGGCCGGGGCCCAGCTCGCCCACACCGGTAGTGACGTGCCGCTGGGTCTGGCGCTGCCGGCCGGCGCGGGCGCACTGCTCGCCGGTGCGGTGCTGTACCGCAGGGCCCGGGCCTCCGCGTAGCGCGGCAGACCGCCGGAACGCGTCACCGCGGCGACCGGGAACCCCGGGCGAACGGAAGAACGGAGCGGGGCCCCCCCCCCCCCGGGGCCCCCCCCCATACCCCCGACACACAAAACAACACTCCCCCCCCAAGCGNCCCCCCCCCCCACCCCCCCCCCCCCCCCCCCCCCCCCCCCCCCCCCCCCCCCCCCCCTCCGTTCACGCGTCCTGAGTCACCACGTGGCCCGCACCTGGCGGATGATCCGCCGGCGCAACCGCACCCTGCGGCTGCCGTCGCGCATGAGGCTCAGTCGGTCCAACTCCCAGTGTCCGTACTCGGCATGCTCCGTCAGCAGGCGTGTGGCGTCCTTGCGGGACACCCCGCGAGGTACGTACACGTCGACAAATTCGTATTCCGCCATCGCATCTATTGTGCGGGCTGGTGCCCGGTACGGATAGCGTCTGCACTATGTCTGATGCTGCGCAGCCCACCGCTGCCGAGGTACGCGCCGCCGCCGAGGCGGTCAAGACCGCGCTCGACCGCCACCTGGCGGCGGTCGAACGCAGGACGGGGGAGGACGACCCGGCCGTCTACGAGGCGTTCAACGAGCTTGCCGCGGCCGCCGAGGTCTACGACGAACTGCTCTACGACCGCTACGACGAGGTCACGCCCTTCGAGATCCCCGGTGGGGACGACACACTGCCGCCCTACACGGGTCCCGAGGAGCCGAACGCCATCAGCGTGCTGATCCGGCGCGACTACGCCGTCGCGGAGCCGCAGCGGCTGCTGGCACAGGCCCAGCGGGTCGAGGCGGCCGAGTACGAGGAGGCCGTCGGCGGGGACGAGGACGCCGCGGCGACGGTCCCCGGGGCACTGGGCATCCTGTTCGGCGAGTTCGAGCCCGACGAGATCGCCTCCCGGCACAAGGAGTTCGGCCTGGAGGAGGGCGACTCCACGCTCTGGGTCACCGCCGCCGACGAGCCGGCCGACCCCGGTGAGTGGCTCGAGGCCCCGTTCGAGCAGGTGGATCCGCATCGTGTGGTGTGCAGGTTCGACGTGAGCGCGGTCTTCGACGAGGACGCCTCCGACGACCTCGACGAGGACGACGATCTCGACTTCGACGACGGCGAGGACGGCGACGACGAGGGCGAGCACGTCGAGGGAAGCGACGACACGGACGGCGACGAGGACGGCGACGTGGAGGTGCTGGACGCCCGCCGGTAGGAGCGGCGGTGAGGCGCCGGCCGCGGGGACCTGGGCGCGCAGCAGCGTCTGCAGGCGGGTCGTACGGGGCTTGGCCACCGTCTCCGCCACCGCCCTGGGCAGCGCCTGGTCCACGCCGTGCACCACGGACAGATGGCGCTCCGCCCGGCCGAACGCCGTGTACACCCACGGCCTGCTGAGCGCCTGGGCGGCATCCCCGGGCAGGACCACGACCGCGGCCGGCCAGCGGCCGCCCACCGCCTGGTGCGCCGTCAGCGCCCAGCCGTGCCGCACGCGCTGCTCCACCCGCTCCCGCGGAACGACCACGGGGGAGCCCGCGCACTCCAGGTGCAGCCCGTCCGCGTCCGCGTTCACCACCCGGCCCGGCACCGTACGGCCCGGGGCGGGGGAGTAGGCGATCCGGTCCCCGGGGTCGAACCCGCCGAAGCGGCCCGGACCCGGGTTGAGGCGCTCCTTCAGGGCGGAGTTGAGGGCCCGGGTGCCGGCGGCGCCGCCGTGCCCCGGGGTGATCACCACCGTTTGCTCGGGCGGCACCCCGAACGCGCGCGGCACCGAGTCCGCGACCAGCTGCACGGTCCGGTGCACGGCCTCGCCCGCGTCCCGCACCGGCACGATCACGACCTCCTTGCCGGGCGCCTCGACCTGGTTCAGCTCACCGACGCCGATGCCGGAGACGAGTTCGCCGAGCGGGCCGGGGTCCGGGGTGCGGGAGGCGATCTGCGGGCAGGCACGGGCCGCCAGCAGGTCGGCGAAGACCCGCCCGGCGCCGGCGGACCACAGCACCGCCGGGTCGCCGCTCAGCACCAGCCGGGCGCCGTCGGGCAGCGACTCGACGAGCATCGCCGCGTTCTCGACGTCCAGTTGGGGCGCGTCCAGCACGATCAGCAGATCGAGGTCCAGCGCGCCCTCCGCGTCCCGCCCGGGGCCCTCGGCGCCGGCGAGGACTCCGGCGACCGTGCCGACCGGCGGGGTGTCGTCGCTCCCGTGGAGCGGCGCGCCGAGGCGGCGGCGGCCGTCGGGGGTGTGGCAGACGGCGAAGGCGCGCAGGCCCGCCGCGCGGGCGGCGACGAGCAGCGCGGCCGGTTCCGCGCGGGCCGCCTCACCGCCGGTGTGCAGCACCAGGCCGTGCCCGGCGACCGCGCGGGCCAGCTCCGCCGCGCCGCCCGTGACCTCGGCCGCGACCGCCTCCCACGGGGCCGCGGCCTCACCGGGCGAGTTGACCAGCCGGGCCAGGCCGTCCGCGAGGCTCTCCTCGGCGAGGGCGTACCGCTCGAGGCCGACGAGGACCCGGACCGGGCGCTCCTCCTCCTCGCCGTCCTCCTCCTGCCGCGCGGCGGGGGCGCCCGGTTCCTCCAGGGCGTCCTGGAACGCCAGCGCCTCGCCCTCGGCGAGGGTGCTCTGCACGGCGGTGTCGGGGTCGGGCACGGCCCGCTGGGCGAGCGCCGCGGTCAGCGCCGGCAGTTCCAGGGCGGTGTGCCCGGCCAGCGCCGCCTGCTCAAGCAGCCAGACGGTCAGCGCGCGGCCCCGCCGTTCGTCGTCCGGACCGCAGTCCGCGCCGAGCAGCGCCCGCGCGAACCCGTCGGCCTGCTCCGGCCGGACACCGCCGATCCGGAGCAGCTGCCAGGGGTCCTCCTGGAGCGCCTCGCCCGCGGCCTCGCCGAGGGCCGCGGCCACCTGGGGCGCGAGCGCCTCGGGAGCACCGCCCTGGGCCAGCACCCGCCGTACGGACTCGACGGTCTCGGGGGCGGGGCCGCTCGGGACCGCGGCCGGGGCCGGCTGCTGGGGGCGCCGCACCGGCTCCGGGGCCTGGC
>NZ_JAJSZC010000007.1:0-77795 GCF_036815105.1 Streptomyces sp. IBSBF 3136 | reverse complement strand
CCAGTGCCCGTGGGGGAGGACGGCACCACGCCGGGCGAGCGGTTGATCCAGACCACGGTGGCCCTGGACGGGGACGGCTCGGTGATCGCCCAGGCCCGTCATCTGGCGGCTGATTTCCTTGCCCGGGTGCAGTCCGCGCACGGTCTGCCGGTCTCTCAGCGGGCGATGGATCTGACCCAGCTGGTCGTCAGTGAGCTGGTCACCAATGCCCGCAAGTACGCTCCCGGTCCGGTGTTGCTGGATTTGAAGATCGCCGGGGATCTGGTGGAGGTCGTGGTGTGGGACTCCGATCCGGTGCTGCCGGTCGCCCGGGCCGCGGACGCGGGCCGGGTGGGCCAGCACGGCTTGGAGATCGTGATGGCGGTCGCGCAGGGCTTCGAGGCGCAGCGTGAGCCGGTCGGCAAGCGCATCACCGCCCGCATCGCCCTGGCCGACGACCCGGGCGGCGCCGTCACCGGACTGCCACCCCAGTAGGCACGGTCAACTCCAGCAGTCGGTCCTCTGCCCGGGACACGTGCCAGTGCGTCCGCCAGGGCCACCTGGCCTGCGCTGAATTCTTCGGGTAGCAACCTCGCCCAAGGCGATGTCGAGGTGGCCCCGTATCTCCACCGTGCGAGGACCTTCCGGGCAGCCGCCGACCTTGCCGACGGGGTGCGACGCGGAACCAGGGTGTTCATCCCGACGATGTCGACCTTCGCCTGGAGGTGGTCGGATTCCCTTCGCGATGGTCGCTCGTCGGCAGTAACGACCGGAGAGAGTCCATGCCCCCACACTGCTCCGCAGGCGGTAGGAGGCACCACCCGCCACGGGCCGATGGACGAGCAGCCCGCATCTCCACCCCCGGGTGGAGACCACCGCGTGGACCGAGCGGGTGCCTTCCCGCGTCCGCGAGAGTGTCTCCGCCCCGTAGGCCGCGGACGGCTCCTAGCCTCGGCGGCATGCTGGGGCTACCTGCTCACGTCCGTGCCTGCCTGTTCGATCTCGACGGGGTGCTCACCCAGACCGCGAAGGTGCACGCGGCTGCCTGGAAGGAGACGTTCGACGACTATCTCCGCGAGCAAGCGGCACGCGAGGGGGCGGCGTTCGTGCCCTTCGACGCCGTCCAGGACTACGACGAGTACGTGGACGGCCGGCCCCGTGAGGACGGCGTGCGTACCTTCCTCGCCGCACGAGGCGTGCGGCTCCCCGAGGGCGCTCCGGACGACCCGCCCGAGGCGGAGACCGTGAACGGGCTCGGCACCCGGAAGAACAACTTGGTGCTGCGCCGGATCCGGGAGGAGGGGGTGGAGCCCTACGAGGGCTCCGTCCGCTTCGTGCAGGCGGTGCGCGAAGCCGGGCTGCGCACCGCGGTGGTGTCCTCCAGCGCGAACTGCCGGGACGTCCTGGTGGCGGCCGGCATCGAGGAACTGTTCGACGAGCGGATCGACGGAGTGGTGGCGCACGAGCGCAGGCTGCGTGGCAAGCCCGCGCCGGACACCTATCTCGAGGCGGCGCGCGGACTGGCGGTGAAGGAGGACGCGGCCGCGGTGTTCGAGGACGCGCTCGCCGGTGTCGAAGCGGGGCGGGCGGGACGGTTCGGTTTCGTCGTGGGGGTCGACCGGGTCGGCCAGGCGGAGCAGCTGCGGGCGCACGGCGCGGATGTGGTCGTCCGCGACCTGGCCGCACTCATGGAGTCGCGGTGATCACCCATCCCAGCTTCACGGTCGAGCCGTGGTGCCTGCGCGAGACCGAGCTGAACCTGGACGTCCTCGCCCAGAGCGAATCGGTGTTCGCCCTGTCCAACGGGCACATCGGGTGGCGCGGGAACCTCGACGAGGGTGAACCGCACGGACTGCCCGGTGCGTACCTCAGCGGCGTCCACGAGCGGCACCCGCTGCCGTACGCCGAAGCGGGCTACGGATATCCCGAGTCCGGCCAGACGATGATCAACGTCACCGACGGGAAGATCATCCGACTGCTGGTCGACGACCACCCGTGCGACCTGCGATACGGGCAAGTGTTGGCGCACGAGCGGTACCTGGACTTCCGATCGGGCATCCTCAGCCGGACCGCGCGATGGGTCTCGCCCGGCGGCCGTACGGTCCGGATTTCCTCGCAGCGGCTCGTCTCCTTCACCCAGCGGGCGGTGGCCGCGATCGTGTACGAGGTCGAGCCGCTCGACGGACCGACCACGGTCGCCGTGCAGTCCGAGCTGGTCGCCAACGAGCAGCTGCCCCGCATCGAGGGCGATCCGCGCGTCGCCGCGGCGACCGAGTCCCCACTGGTGGCCGAGGAGTCCTTCGCGCAGGACACCCGGTTGCGGCTCGTGCACCGCACCGGCCGCAGCGCGCTGCGGGTGGGAGCGGCGGCCGACCACCTCGTCGAGGGACCGGAGAGCACCCGTTGGACCGCGCAGTGCGAGCCCGACGTCAGCCGTCTGACGGTGACCGCGGACCTGGTGCCCGGACGACCGCTGCGCTTGGTCAAGTTCGTGGCCTACGGCTGGTCGGGGGAGCGGTCGCTGCCGGCGGTGCACGACCAGGTGGACGGCGCGGTGGCCGCCGCGGTCAGCACCGGCTGGGACGGTCTGGTCGCGGCCCAACGTGACTACCTGGACCGGTTCTGGGCGGGCGCGGACGTCAAGGTCGACGGCGACGCGCAGATCCAGCAGGCGGTGCGGTTCGCCCTCTTCCACGTGCTCCAGGCCGCCGCCCGCGGGGAGAACCGGGCGATCCCCGCCAAGGGACTGACCGGGACCGGGTACGACGGACACTGCTTCTGGGACACCGAGTCCTACGTCCTGCCGGTGCTGACCTTCACCGCGCCGGAGACCGTCCCCTCACCGCTGAGATGGCGGCACCGGACGCTCCCGGCGGCCCGGGAGCGCGCCCGCCAGTTGGGACTGTCCGGGGCGGTGTTCCCGTGGCGGACGATCGACGGCGCCGAGTGCTCCGCCTACTGGCCTGCCGGCACCGCCGCCTTCCACATCAATGCCGACATCGCCATGGCCGCGGTGCGCTATGTCTCGATGACCGGCGACGAGGAGTTCGAGCGCAACGAGGGACTCGACCTCCTGGTGGACACCGCCCGGTTGTGGCGCTCCCTGGGCCACCACGACGCGCAGGGTGTGTTCCACATCGACGGGGTCACCGGCCCCGACGAGTACAGCGCCATCGCCCGGGACAACCTCTACACCAATCTGATGGCTCGCCAGAACCTGCGTGCCGCCGCGGACGTGGTCACGCGTCATCAGGAACGCGCGGAGGAACTGGGGGTCGACGACGAGGAGGCCGCCGGTTGGCGGGACGCCGCGGCCCGCATGGCGATGCCGTACAACGAGAGCCTCGGCGTGCACGAACAGTCGGCCGGGTTCACGCACTTCCAGCGCTGGGACTTCGACGCGACCCCGCCGGAGAACTACCCGCTGATGCTGCACTACCCCTACTTCGACCTGTACCGCAAGCAAGTGATCAAGCAGGCCGACCTGGTGCTGGCGATGATGGAGTGCCCTTATGCGTTCACCGACCAGGAGAAGGAACGCAACTTCGCCTACTACGAGGCACTGACCGTCCGCGACTCCTCCCTCTCGGCGGCTTGCCAGGCGGTGCTCGCCGCGCAGACGGGTCATCTGCGGCTCGCCTACGCCTACCTCGGCGAGGCCGCGCTGATGGACCTGGACGACCTGGAGCACAACACCCGTGACGGACTGCACATCGCCTCGCTCGCCGGGACGTGGATCGCCCTGGTCGCCGGCTTCGGGGGTCTGCAAAGACACCTCAAGGACGGGAGGGCGGATTTGTTGGGGTTCGCGCCACGCCTGCCCGAGGCCCTGTCCAGGGTGGAGTTCACGGTGGCGGTGCTCGGACGCAGACTTAAGGTGGACATCGATCAGACCCGGGCACGCTACAGACTGGTCGACGGCGACCCGCTGGAAGTTCTGCACCACGGTGAACCGGTGACCGTGACCGCCGGCGAACCGGTGGACCGCCCGGTGCCGCCCGCCCCCGTGCTGCCCGAACCACAGCAGCCACGCGGCCGCCGCCCGGCAGGACGGCCCAGCACGGAGGCCGCCCGGACGGAGCCACAGGACTAGGACCAGGTCCGTCGCCAGGAAACGGATCACTCCGGCAGTCGCCGAGCAGGGGGCCGTGAGCCTGCGCGGCCTGCCCGAGCAGGTGATGCTTGAGTTCCTCTGTGGCGTCCAGCAACGCGACGCGGAGGGCATCAAGCAGCAGGACTTCAACCCGCGGCCGCTCGGCGACCACGTCCGAGCCGAGCGGCTCTCCTCCCTGTGAGCAGAGGTGACCTTGGTCAGGCTTGGTCTGCCAGGGCGGCAGCAGCGAGGGTCTCATCGACCTGTCCGTCAATGGAGATGGAGTCGATGAACGCGGGAAGCGTCCGGCTGAGCTCGGCCACGAAGGTGTCCTTGTCCTGCCCAAGCGTGTCGGCGAGTTCGGCGAGCTCCGCCTCGCCCATGGCCTGGCTGAGCTCCTCGGGGCTGACCGGCTCATTCGGCCCTTGGGCGAGCCAGGACTCGGTCTGGGGCAGGTTCTCCGCCAGGGTCTCGACCGCGATGGTGAGCTTCTGGGGGCTCATGCGCGTCATGCTCGTCGACAGCGCATCGCTTGCATTGTCACGAGAACCCAGCCCCAGCAACGGCTCAGACCCCCAGAGAA
The DNA here is from genome assembly GCF_036815105.1 of Streptomyces sp. IBSBF 3136. Taxonomy (NCBI): domain Bacteria; kingdom Bacillati; phylum Actinomycetota; class Actinomycetes; order Kitasatosporales; family Streptomycetaceae; genus Streptomyces; species Streptomyces sp. IBSBF 3136. The sequence goes on along the minus strand of NZ_JAJSZC010000007.1, from coordinate 73,140 downwards.
CTGGCGAGCACCGGCCCGGAGCGAGCCGGGCGCCAAGCGGGCAACGCGACTGGCACGAGCGGGAGCGGGTGCGACGCAATGCCGGGGGGATCGCGGACGCCCACGTCGGTGAGCGACGGATGGAGTTCTACCGCGAGCCGGCCTCCCGCCGGTACCACGGCCCCGCCATGGTGTGCTGCCGTCGGGAATCTTCCCGGGACTGGGCGTAGCGTGAAAAGACGCTCCACATCCGCATTCGGAATCGCCGCGGCGAACAGGCCGGGACCACGGCTCCCGAGCAGGCAGGTCGATGCTGTCCGGAGCGCCGGCCGAGCTCTCGGGCGCCGCGAGACGAAAGGCCACCCATGTCTCCTTCCATGCGCGCACTCGTGGCCGTGAAGGCCGGTGAGCCCGCCGATGTCCTGCGGCTGGAATCCCGACCCGTCCCCACACCGGAGGCCGGTCAGGCGTTGATCCGTGTGACGGCGACTCCGATCCACGCCAGTGATCTGCACGTGCTGCGGGGCCGTTACGGTTTTTCCCTCGACTTCCCCGCTGTCGGCGGCCACATGGAATGCATGGGCCGCGTCGCGGCGCTGGGGCCGGACACCGAGGGACCGGAGGTCGGCGAGCGGGTGGTGGTCGCCGCGATCCCGGCGGTACCCGGCCCCCCTCCGGTCGGCACCTGGCAGGAGTACCTCGTGGCGGACACGCACAAGCTCCTGCCGGTCCCCGCCCCTCTGAGCGACTTCAGCGCCTGCCAGCTCGCCGTCAACCCGCTGACCGCACTGCTCCTAGTGACACGCGAACTCGACTGTGAGCCCGGCGAATGGTTGCTGCAGACGGCGGCGGGCTCCACCGTCGGCCGCCTGGTCATCCAGCTGTGCAGGCATCTCGGCATCCGCACCCTCAATGTCGTGCGGCGACGCGATGCCGTCGCGGAGATCAAGACGTTCGGCGGTGACGAGGTCATCTGTACCGAGGACGAGGACCTCCTGCAACGGGTGGCCGAGACAGCGGGACCGGCCGGCGTGCGCAAGGCCCTCGACTGTGTCGCGGGCCCCGTGGGCGCCCTGGTGTCCCAGGCCCTGGCCCCGGGAGGAGAAGTGGTGGTCTACGGTGCCCTCTCCACCCATCGGCAGACAGACCCGGCGGCGCTGGCGATCCCGCTCAAGGCGCGCTCGGTGATCTACGAGACCAAAGTGGTCCGGGGCTTCTGGCTGAACCGCTGGTTCGGCACCGCCTCACCCGACGTCGCGCTGCACGCGCTGTCCCAGGTACGCGATCTCGTCACCGACGAGGTGCTGACCATTCCGCAAGGCCGGCCGTTCCCGCTCGAGCGCTTCACCGAAGCTGTCTCGCTCGCCGAGGCACCCGCACACGGCACCAAGCCACTCTTCGTCCTCGACGACAGCCACGGCGGACATCACAGGTGAGGAAGTGGCTCGGCCGACGGCAGTGCCTCTGCCCGGGGTCACCGCTGTGAACGCCGAATGGCTCACCGTCTTCCCACCGCCGCCCTTCCGCGAGCTGCCGGCCGCACTCAGGGGCACCGCAGACGGCCAAGGCCCGGCGCACGCGTCGACGTCGGCGCGGCTCCGGAGCGGCGCGTTCCCGCATGGAGAGGCGGGTGGAAGGCTTGGGGTATGGCTTCGCGATCGCCGCGGGACTCTCGGTCTTCCTGGCGGCCGGGTCACGCGCCCGCGCTGATGGTCGTCCCTCTGGGGCTGATCGTCGCGGTGTGTGTGGTGGACGTGCTGGCTCCGCCGCACATTCACCTCGGGCCACTGCTGGTGGCGGCGCCCGCGATCACGGTGGCTTTCGCCGGCGCCCGCGTGACGGCGCTGATGGGAGTGCTCGCTGTGGCGGCCCAGGTGCTGATCGGGTTGCTGAGAGAGGGCCTGCTCACCGCCAACATCCAGGCGCAGATCACCGCCTTGGTCGTCGTCTCGGTCGTCTGCGTCACCATCTGCGTGCTACGGGACCGGCGTGAACGCCAGCTGCACCGGGTGCGGTCCGTCGCGGAGGCAGCGCAGAGTGTGCTGCTGCAGCCGTTGCCCGCCCACACCGGGCCGCTGCGGATCGCCAGCCTGTACATCCCCGCCGAGGAAGAGGCCGATCTGGGCGGAGACCTGTACGCGGCCTCACGGACCGACCACCTCAGCACTCGGCTCCTCGTCGGTGATGTGCGTGGCAACGGCCTGGCCTCGATCAGCAACGCCGCCCTGCTGCTCGGCGCCTTCCGCGCGGCCGCCCATCGGCAGGCCACCCTCCCTCGCCTCGCCGTCCACCTGGACGCCGCGTTCCGCTGGGACACCAGCCAGTGGCGGTCACAGTCGGAGCAGGACACCGACGAGGACTTCGCCACCGCGATCCTGCTCGACATCCCCGACCACCAGCCGGTCGTTCACCTCATCAACTGCGGCCACCCACCGCCGCTGCTCCTGCACGGAACTCGCATCACCCCCCTGACGCCCGAGGCGAGCCACCTTCCGATCGGACTCGGCGGCGCCTTCGGCATCACCGCCTACGACGTCCAGACGTTCCCGTTCGAGGTCGGCGGCCTGCTGCTCCTCCTCCAGCACGCGCAGCCATGCCTCGCTGGTGACGTCACGCTCCGGTGCCTCCGGAGGGTCGATGTGCGCAGTGACGGTCACCTTGTCACCGTCATGAGGCTGTGCCGAGGTCAGCCGCGGCATGTAGGAGGGCAGGTGCTGGACGTCGGAGAGGTAGAGGAAGAGCCGGTCAGAGGGCACATGCACGGTAATGGTGTCGCTGTAGTCACCCATAGCCCACCAGGTCCCCTGACGCGGCATGAACCAAAACCGAACGTTGGTCCCGTCGCCCGGTTCGCGCAATGGTCGTCCGGTATGACCCTGAGGTCCGGCGAACTGCTCGAAGGCAATGGTGCGGGCGGGCCTGGGGCCAGAATGCGGGTGGTGGCCGCTAGCCTCTTCGCCCCGTGCCGGGGTCGCCATGATCATCTGGGGAGTCCCGCTGACTCCTCTCGTCGGCGGCGGAGGTGTGATCATGCTCGTCCAGCAGTTCCAGTAGCGCAGCGTCCGCTCTCTTGCGGTCTTGCTTCGTCAATTCACTCGGCGCATTGCTGTACACGGTGTAGCGGCGGGGATCGATGATATTGGCGGCCCGCAAGGTGAACGTCAGGAGTGGACGCCACCCCCTGCGGTGGCCGACCCTCACATGGATCTGCGCCTTGTAGTCTCGAGCTTCGGGAAGCAGTCCGGAAAAGGGTGCCTCGAACTCGAGGAAGACTTGTTGCGCCTCTCGGCCGGCCACGACGAAGCCGGCCGGTAGCTTCGCTTCCTCATCCGGCCCCGGCTGGAGACGAGACGGCGAGGACACCCACAGGAGAGGCAGATGTGAGGCGGTCTCGTCGGGGAAGCTCAAGATGAGGTCCTGCACGATGATCGGCTTGGGGCCCGTGTTGTGAAGGACGAGCGGAAGTCGCAGGCGGGCCGTGGACGAGTGGACGATCGCTGCGAAGGCATGAGGCTCCCACGCCTTCAGGCGCCCCTGTCTCGCGTTGAGCCACCAAAACGACGCGACGGTGAAGAGCAACGCACATGTCGACACGACACCGGCGCCGGTGAGCGCTGAGGACGCGTTCTGGTTGGCAGCGGCCATCGGCCCAAACACGATTTCAGTCTGCCAGCGCCGGCTCGGGATCGCTAACAGGACTGCGCCGGCAGGCCCCGACCTCGGCGGCGGCCAGGGCGCCTCATGCCCGGCCGAGATGGTCCTGCGCATGCTCGGGGTCTCCCGGACGATGCCCGCGAGGCCACCCGAGGCCCGCTGCCCGACCCTGCCTGGCAACGTCCTGCACCCGCCGGGCCGCCGACTGCGGTGCCACGCCGGCGGCGACGAGGAACGCGGTTGCCGCGGCCTCACCAGTAGGGTCCGCCCACGGGCAAGCGGCATTCTCCTCTGCGAGGGCCAGCATCAGTGCCTCCAGTGCTTGGGCGAGGACGGGTGCTGGAAGGTGGTCCGCGAAGACGCCTTCGCGCTGACCGCGCCGTAGGGTTGCGACGGCTTCCGCGCGGGCCGGTGCCAGGGTGGTGCGGATCCCGTCCTCTCTCGGACAGCGCCGTCCCAAGGCGATGAGCATGCGGTAGTGGTCGCCCACCGTCCATGCCGCCAGCACCATCCGCGTCATCGCCTCGATCGGGTCGGCATCCGCGGTACGGGCTGCGCCGAACGCCTGCCGGAGTTCATCGGCTGCTTCCCGCGCAAGGTCGGTGATCAGCGCATGTCGGCTGGGGAAGTGTCCGTAGAGGGTGCGCCGGGCGACACCGGCCGCCTGCGAGATGCTGTCGAGACTCGCGTCCGGGTCCTCCCGCAGTTTCCGCCGGGCGGTGGCGAGGATGCGTCGGCGGTTGGAGTGGGCATCCTTGCGCTGCGGAGTACGGCCCGGGGTGTCGGTCGTCTGCATGTTTTCTGTCTCTCCACGGTTGCCGGAAAACCGTGTGCGCCGGTGCTCCCTCACGCACCGGCGCCCACTCACCCCTGCCCAGGGTGGCTTGTTGTCCTGCTGACTGGCGTCAGGGGACGAGGATGAGGCGGATCGGGTCGCCGATCTTGTTCTCCAGTCGGTGGACGGCGTCGGCGGCCTCGATGAGCGGGATGTGGTCGGTGATGGAGGGGGCCAGGTCGAGGCGTCCGGCCGCGGTCAGCTGCACCAGCTCGGAGACGGACTCGGGGAAGCCGCCGTAGTGGCCGCGTACCTGCTTCTGCAGGTAGTTGAAGGTCAGGCCCTCGGTGATGGTGAGCGGCCTGGGGGTGATACCGACCAGGATCAGGGAGCCGCCCAGGCCGAGGACGGAGGCGGCCTGGTCGCGGACGGCGGGGACGCCGGCGCAGTCGAAGGCGAAGTCCAGGCCGCGTCCGCCGGTGGCCGCGCGGACCTGGTCGGCGAAGTCGGGCGCGGCCGGATCCAGGGCGTGGTCCGCGCCGAAGGCCAACGCGCGTTCGCGGGCGCTGGGCAGCGGGTCGACGGCGATGATCGGGGCGGCGCCGACCAGGCGGGCGAGGCGCACGTTGTGCGCGCCGACGCCGCCCACGCCCCACACCCCGACGGACTGGGCGGGACGGACGCCCGCGGTGGCGACGACGGCGGCGTAGGGGGTGGAGACCGCGTCGGGGATGATCGCGGCCTGGTCGAAGGGGAGGCTGTCGGGGATGGGTATGAGGGTGTCCTCGCGGACGACCACGTACTCGGCCCAGCCGCCGTCGTAGTCGATGCCGGCGGTCAGCATCTGGGTGCAGGGGCGGCGGCGCACGCAGCCGGCGCACGTGCCGCAGGTCTTGCCGGCTTCCAGGGTGACGCGGGTGCCGACGGTCAGGCCGCGCTTGAGGTCGGGGCCGAGCGTGTGGATGACACCGGAGACCTCGTGGCCGACGGTGATCGTGTCGGAGGTGGCGAACAGCGGGACGAGGGAGCCGTCGATCAGGTGGACGTCGGAGAGGCAGACGCCCGCGGCCTTCACCTCGATGAGGACCTCTCCCGGACCCGGCACGGGGATGGGGACCTCTTCCACGGCGAACTTCTTGCTGTCCAGGTGGAAGCGTCCGGCGAGCATGGTGTCCATGAGGATCTGCTTTCTGTGAGCGGCACCGCCCGGTGGTTCGGGCCATGGGTGCCATGGGTGCCATGGGGTGTCTGACTGGCTTGTGGTGGCCGGGAGGGCGTGCGGGGAGGCAGGAGGTCCGCACGCCTCCCGGCGGCTGGGGGTCGCACGCCTTGACGGCGTGCGACGGTCAGGCGAAGACGTCCTGCTGGTAGCGCTCGTCGGCCTCGAGCTGGGCGAGCCACTGCTGGGCGGTCTCGTCGTCGCTGCCGGTCTTCTGGCGGTGGATGGCGGCGAGGGCCTCGCGGACGGCTGGTGCCATGCGGCGGCCGTCGCCGCAGACGTAGATGTAGGCGCCGTCCTGGATGGCCTGCCAGACCGTGTCGGCGGCGTTCGCGATGGCGTTCTGCACGAACCGGGCCGGGTGGCCGGTCACCGCGGAGTAGGCGGTGTGGATCTGCGCGATGCCGGCCTGCTCCCAGTCCTGCATCTCCTGCTTGTAGAAGTAGTCGTGCTCCGGGTGGCGGCAGCCGACGAAGACCTGGGACAGGCCGATCCGCGTGCCGTCGGCGTGCTGTGTCGCCCGCTCTTCCAGGAAGCCGCGCAGCGGTGCGATGCCGGTGCCGGGGCCGATCAGGATCAGCGGTGTGGTCGGGTCGGTCGGTGGGGCGAATGTCGGGGAGGGCACGCGGACGTAGCCGTAGACGGCGTCCCCGGGTTCGAGGGCCGCGATGTAGGAGGAGCAGGTGCCGCGGTACTGGCCGTCGCCGGACAGGGCCGGCCCCTCCAGCAGGCCGACGGTCAGGCGCACATGGCGCGGGTTGGCCGACGGGGCGGAGGAGATGGAGTAGAAGCGCGGGCGGATGGGGCCCATCATCTCCAGGAAAACCGCCAGCGGCAGCTCGACCGCGGGGAAGCGCTCCAGCAGGCCCAGGACGGAGATGCGCTTGCCGAGGATTTCCCTCTGGTAGCGCTCCTCGGCCTCCTGGGTGTCGGCGGTGTACGCCTGGAGCTGCGGCCGGGTCCACGGGCACTGGGTGTGCTCGGCGAGGGTCTGGATCTGGGAGCGGGTGGCCACGTCCTGCAGCTCCAGGAACTCGGTGAGCAGGATGCCGGCGGTGACGGGGGTGCCGACCGGCAGGTGGGTGCGGCCACCGGCCGGCTGGGCAAGCCGGAGCACCTGGTCGTAGTCGACGCCGAGCCGCCTCAGTGCGCGCTCCACCAGGGCGAGTTCGTTCTTGGCGAAGACGGCCAGGTGGTTGCCGGTGTCGTAGGTGACGCCGTCGGGCAGCTCGAAGGTGATGGACCTCGCGGACGGGCGCGGCGGCTCGATGCTGAAGTCCCACAGTCCGGTCGCGTCGGCCACGAGCTCATCGTTGGCCACCACCGTGAGCGGGTACGCCTGCTCGGAGACGATGGCGGGGCGCACGTCGGACTCGGTGAGCAGCTGGACCTCGTAGCGGGGGCCGCTCGCCTCGGAGGTGTCGGCGGCGTACTCCTCGGCAAGGGTGGCCCACAGGGTGTCCATCCACCGCGTGGCCATGCCGTCGAAGTCACCGGCGGCGTCCGCGATACCACGCTCGATGACCGGGGTGGCGCCGGCGGCCAGCAGGCCCTCCTCGATCCGCTTGGGGAATGCCTGGAAGGTGGCCACCCACTGGGTGTTGCCGGCACCCAGCAGCGCGAACCGCACGTTCGACAGCGAGCCCTCGGGCAGTCCGGCGGCGAGCAGGTCGTCGAAGCGCTGGGCGTTGTCGGGAGCCTTGCCGTTGTAGCTGGCGGCGACGACGGCGAGCAGGCCCTCGGAGGGCAGGTTGTCGCCCAGCTCGTCCAGGCTGATGAGGGTGGTGCCGAAGCCGGAGCGCTCACCGCGGTCGGCGATGGTGCGCGCCAGGTCCTCGCACGAGCCGAGACTGGAGCCGTAGGCGACGGTCAGGTTCACACCGACGCCGCTCACCGCGGCCTGCGCCTGCGTGTCGCCCGTCTGCACGTCCGCGGCGCCGAACACGGTGCGCTCGTGTTCCTGACGGCGGCGGACGACCAGCTCGAAGTTGCCGGGCTTGCGGGTCAGCGCCTCCTTGACGTCCATCTTGTAGTCGGCCGTGTCGGCGAACTTGAACTTCTGCAGCACCAGCGCAAGGACCAGGCGGGCCTCGGTCAGCGCGAACTGCCGGCCGATGCAGGCACGCACACCGTTGCCGAACGGCTTGTAGGCGTGCGGGTGTTGCTTGGCGCGGTTCTCCGGAAGCCACCGGTCGATGTCGAACTCGTCGGGACGGGCCCATGCCTTGGGGTTGGTGTGCAGCGGTTGTTCGAGGATGTTGACCCGCGTGCCCTTCTTCAGCTCGTAGCGGCCGCCGATGACGGTGTCCTCATGCGGCGCCTTGCCGATCAAAGGGATGGGGGCCCACAGCCGCAGGGTCTCCTCCAGGATGCGTGGGATGACGTCCAGCTTCATGATCGTGTCGTAGTCCGGGACCGTGTCACCGGGCATCAGCCGGTCCACTTCGGCGTAGGCCTGGGCCAGGACGTGCGGGTTGCGCATCAGCGAGTAGGTGGCGAACGCCAGCAGGCCGCTGGTGGTCTCGTGGCCGGCGATCAGGAACGTCAGCACCTGGTCGCGGACGTTGTCGTCGGTCAGCGCCTTGCCGGTGTCCGGGTCGGTGGCCTCCAGCATCAGGCCCAGCAGGTCCTCCTCACCGGTGCCCTTCCCCTCGCGGCGCTCCTTGATCACGCTCTCGACCAGATCCTGCATCAGCTGGATGTTCGCGCGGTACTTCTTGTCGTCCGCCTTGCGGAGCTTGGTCATCATCGGCAGCTCCTGCGAGCGCCGCAGCGACTCGATCAGCGTCTCCAGCAGCGCGTTGAGGAAGGGGTGCAGCTCCTCCTTGTCGAAGGAGTCGAACCGGTAGCCGAACCCCGACAGGGCGATCGTGTCCAGCGTCAGCCGGGTGTAGTCGTCGGTGATCTTGACCCGCTTCCCCTCCCGGCGCTCCCACTTGCCCGCCAGGTTCTGGGCGATCTCCAGCATCTGCCCGTAGTAACCCTTCATGGCACGCTGGCTGAAGGCCGGCAGCAGGATCCGGTGCGCCCTGCCCCATTCCTCTTCGTGCTGGTGCGCGGTGAACAGGCCCGCGTTCAAGTAGTCCCGGACATGGGCCAGCGGCGTCTTGTCGATCTGCTTGAAGAACCTCGTCTCGTCGCTGACCTCGGCCACCAGGTCCGGGTCATAGACGAAGACCTGCTCGATGCCGGCGATGTCCATGCCGTAGATGCCCTCGGGGAACTGCTTGGACAGTTCGGCGAAGTACTCGAACGGGTTGGTGTTGGGGATCTGCGGCGTGTTGCCGAGCAGGGGGATCCCGCGCGGGGACCGGATGGGGCGAAGGTCGTTCGCGGAGTGTGTGGTCATGTCTTGCTCCTTTGTGCGGAGAAGGGAAGGGCAAGGGCGTGCTGCGCAGGTCGATGCCGTGGCACCGCACGGAAACATACGTCGTATGGAATTAGTACCGTACGACGTATGGAAGCGTGAGGCAAGTCCGGCCACCCGGGTGGATGCTGTGATTCAGGTCAATTCCGTACGGCGTATGAAACTGGTACCGTACGGGGTATGGAAAAGAAGGTGAGGCGTCCCCCGCGGGGAACGAGGAAGAGGGACGTGCCTCTGACCGAGGCCGGGATCTACGCCGCCGCCCTGCGGCTGATCGACGAGGACGGGGTCGAGGCGCTCACCATGCGCAAACTCGCCACTGTGCTCGATGCGAACCCGATGTCGCTGTACCACCATGTGGCGAACAAGGAAGCCGTGCTGCGCGGCGTGGCGAGAATGGTCGGAGCCCAGTTCCGCACCGTGACGCTTGAGGACGCGCCCTGGCGGGAGCGCGTCCGCCTTCTGGCGACGGATTTCCGGACGCTGGCGCACCGTCACCCAGAGCTGATGGCCTACTCCTTCAGCCACCAGCCGGACTTCATCCAGCCCGACGACCCGTTCTGGACCTCGCTCACCGCGATCGTGGCCGCTGCCGGGGTGCCGCGGTCAGAGGTCTCGGAGATCACCGCGCTGATGGTCGCCGTCGTCATCGGAGTCCTCGCCGCCGAACTCAACGGCTCACTCCACCAGTGGTCGACCCTCAAGCCCCCCGGCTTTGACGACGGTGAAGAGGGGGACGGGGATGCGGACCCTGACTCTGCGGACGTAGTCCCAGAAGGCCCTGATCAGGACCATATGTTCCGCCTCGTGATGGACACGCTGATCACGGGCCTGGAAAGCCGGTTCACCGGCGATCGGGACGGCCGGGACACCGGCCTTTGAGCCACACCTCTTGAGGCGCTGCGCCGCAGGCAGGCTCCTGAGCCGCGCCTCGTAGCCGGGCGATCTCGGGCTGCGACACGCGGGAGCCACCCCCCCCCCCGTCACATCGGGGAACGCCGCCCGGCGGGGTGGTTCCACAGCCTCTGCACGGCAGCCGTATGGTGCCGACCCGTGAAATGACCTTGTAGCCGAGCTCCTTCCCCAAGCGGGAGATCGCTGGCCTCGTCGAGCCGCCTCCTCACCCATCCGTTCACCGAGGCGGCCGTGCCGCCCCGTAGTACTGCCGCGAGCGCGAGGTGGCGCCCGTGCCGGACGAGCCGTACCTGCTCTCGACCGGTTCTTCTCTCTTTTCCGCCATCCCTATCCGCTGTCCGGAGGGCTGCCCCCATGTCCCAGAACGCCACCGCCGCTGCTCGCGGCGCCGAGACCGCACCTGAGGATATGCCCGAGCTGTCGCACCAGCGGCGCTGGTGGATTCTGCTGGTCGTTTCGCTGTCCATGCTGATGGGTGTCCTCGACGGCACCATCGTGAACATCGCCCTGCCGTCCGCCCAGCACGACCTCGGCTTCTCCGACGCCGACCGGCAGTGGGTGGTCACCGCCTACGCGCTGGCCTTCGGCAGCCTGCTGCTGCTCGGCGGCCGCATCGCCGACCTGGCCGGGCAGAAGGTGACCTTCCTGGTGGGTCTGGCCGGCTTCGCGGCCGCTTCCATGGTTGCGGGCGCGGCGAACGGCTTCGACGCGCTCGTCATCGCGCGTGCCGTGCAGGGGCTGTTCGCCGCGCTGCTGGCGCCGTCCGCCCTCTCGATCCTGATGACCACCTTCACCGATCCGCGCGAGCGGGCGAAGGCTTTCACCGTCGCGGGCTCGATCGCCGGTGCCGGTGGAGCCATCGGCCTGATCCTCGGTGGGGTGCTGACCCAGTACTTGGACTGGCGCTGGACCATGTACGTCAACGTGATCTTCGCGGTGGTGGGGTTCGTCGGTGGCGCAGCCCTGCTGCACCGCACCCCGCGCGACACGTCCTCCAAGCTCGACGTACCCGGCACCCTGCTGGCCTCCATCGGCCTGTTCTGTCTGGTCTACGGATTCTCGAACGCCGAAACGCGCGGCTGGGGTTCGTCGGCAACGTGGGGCGTGCTTGCGGCCGGTTCCGTACTGGTGGCCGCCTTCGTGTGGTGGCAGAACAGGGCGGCGTATCCGCTGCTGCCCCTGCGCGTCCTGCTGGACCGCAACCGCGGCGCCTCCTTCGCCGCCCTCTTCGTCACCGGCGCGGGCATGTTCGGCGTGTTCCTGTTCCTCACCTACTACCTGCAGCAGAGCCTCGGCTACAGCGCTCTGAACACCGGCTTCGCCTTCCTGCCCATGATCGTGGCCTCGTCGTCCGCCTCCGCCGTGGCCAACAACGTCCTCGTGGCGCGAATAGGACCGAAGCCGGTGGTCCCGCTGGGCATGACCATTGCGGCCGCCGGGCTGATCTGGATGACCAAGCTGGACCTGAACAGCGAATACGTGACACAGGTACTGCCCCAGCTGGTGCTCGTCGGCATCGGGCTGGGCACGGTCATCGCGCCCGCCATGAGCCTGGCGACCTCCGGCGTGGCGGCAACCGATGCCGGCGTCGCCTCGGCCGCTGTCAACACCCTGCAGCAGGTGGGTGGTTCCATCGGCATCGCCCTGCTCAGCACGATGTCATCCGGCGCCGCCACCGACTACCTCTCCGGCCGCAATCCCAAGGACCCCGGCGTCCTGGCCCAGGCCGGCCTCGCGGGCTACTCCACGGCCTACTGGTGGTCGGCGGCCGTCTTCATCACCGGCCTGATCGTCACCGCCTTCCTCTACCGCCGGGGTGTGCCCCGGCAGAACGAGAACGCCGCACCTGTCGTGCACATGTAGCGGGCCAGGTGCCGCCCCAAGGGTCCGGCCCCACACCGCCTGGCCGGACGCTCAAAGGGCGTACTCGACGAGCTTGCTCTGGGCCGGCCACGGCCGAGGCTGGAGTTCCTCTTCGACACTGCCCGCACTGCGAGCGACCTGCTCTTGCGCGCTGTCCTCGCCCGCCGTCCGCGGATCCGCTGGATCCTGACACACGGCGGAGGTGTGCTGCCGCTGCTCGCCGACCGGATGGACCTCTTCCGCACCCACGTCGGCGGCGGCGTCGTCGACGGGCCGAGCGCCGTCGAGCAACTCGGCCGACTCTGGTACGACATGGCCGGCACGCCATTCCCGCGGCAGGTCCCGACCTTCGGCGCGCGGCCTTCGGCACCGAGCGTCTCCTCAATGGCAGCGACTACCGTTGTACGCCCATTGACGCGGTGCTCGCTCAGGTCACCTCCATCGCCCCGGCGGTGCAGCCGTCCGCCACCGTCACCTGGCGGTACCTCACCACCCGTAATGCCCGCCGCTTGTCCGACACCGACGCACGGTGACCGCCCGACCTGAAGGATCGGTCGTGAGCAAGTGGGTCTGACGTCCGCGGTCGTCACGGCAACACCGCGGTCCGGGTTGCTGGGGCGGCTCTGCCGTCAGCCGGCGGAGCCGCGGCTGATCCGCCACAGCGTTCTGGTCTGCGAGGTCACCGACTTCAGCAGCACGCGGCCTCACCGCTCGCTGGGGCCGCCGAGACTGTCCGCAGGCAAGTCCACAAGACGACGTTACGCTGCACCGGCGTGTACAGCCCGTCAGGGTTCGGGGAGCGGGGCCCAGCGAGCGCACGGTCGGCGTTGAAGCCGCTCACTCAAGCGAGATCTTTTCATCGGAGCAGCCGCCCGACCCAGTAGCCGTCCATGAGTCGAGCAGTTCAGCAGGCTCGGCCAGCACTCCGGCTGACCGCAACTCGGCCGTCGTCCACCAGCGGGCTTGCGAGGCGAGCGCGAAGCCGACAAACGGCTGCCAGACTTCCGCTGCAGGGCGCACCGCGACGACGTAAACGCCTTCAGGTTGGTCTTTGCGGCAGAGCCTGCCGAGGAGCGGCGAGCTACCGAGCGCGGGAAGGTGGGCGATGCGACGCAGGTAGCGGGTTGCCGCGTGGCGGCTGGTCTCACCGGGGCGGGTCGGCCGCGGAGTCGCGGCGAACATCCTGACCGAGGCTGGCTTCGGCCCGGCCGCCCTCGACACCGCGACTGTTGACATCCACTCACCCTGGCGGTGAACACCGAGGCGCAGACGTCTCTGTGCCTGCCTGAGGTCGCACCATGCCAGGACTCACCCTTCGGCGAGGAAGTGCGCCAGCAAGCGGTCGAAGTCACTGTGGCCGAGCTCGGCCCCCCGGGGCACCACTGCCTCCGTTTCCTGCAGGAACGCCTTGAATTCCTGCGCTGGGGCCTTGAGCAGGGCCGTACCGGACGGCGGGTTGAGAAGGATGTACAAGTCGCGGCAGCCCTCCTCGCCGGTGGGCCATATGCGAACGTCTCCCTCGCCAGCAGGGCCCTCCAGGCCGTCGATAAGCAAATCGCGCCCGATGATCCATTCCACCAGCTCGTCGCTGTCGACATCGGTGGTGAATGCGGCATGGACCACATAGGGATCACTCGGCTCGTACCGAAGATTCATGATCACGGACAAGGACGTCGCATGCACGCCGACAAGCTTCACAGGTAGCCCCTGGATCACAGTTCTCAATGACTTCATTGGGTCTTACTCCTGGTGCTTCGAGTCATCCGGGGAGGGCCACCGGAAGGGCTGTCGTCGACTTCAAAGAGGCTGCATAGAGACGCGGTTACTGCAAGGACCGGTGGCGGTCGGCACGAGGACACCCGCATGAGCAGTTCTTCGTGCCGTCGCAAGGGCGCCCGGCCGACGGGAGCAGGCGAGGCCACTCCTTCGGCCGGGGCCATCACGGAGATGTGGCCAACGGTGGCTGCCGGACAAGGGGGCGCCCTTGGTCTCAGCGATCGACTCTGTACCGGTCGTGGTTGTAGTGAACCGACTCGTCACGGTCCCTACCTCGACGCCTACGCACTTGACCACACAGGTGCCCTGCTCATGTGGGTCGGTATCGATGTCAGCCAGGGCCGCCACTGGTGGGTCGCCGTCGACGTCACCTGCACTACCATCGCAGGGCCGTCGGATACCGGCCCTTCTGGCCGCGTCACTCGTCGCAGGCCGATCGTCAGCGCAAGGAAGAGTCCTCGGTGGGCGTCAGCAGGGTCTCGTCGAGGCCGACGATCTGGCTGATGTCGAAGCCCTCCATGTCCGCGCGGAATTCAGGACTCGACAGGTATGCCTCCAGCCGTTCCTGTACGTCGTCGGCGTCCTTGTAGGAAACGAGGGCGTACAGCCGGGGAGTGTCGCTTCCGGGCGCCGTCCAGACGCCGTGTGTGGTGATCCGGTGCTTGGCCATACCGGGAATGTGCTGGGCCCAGATCTTCTCGTAGGCGGCGAGCGTGTCGGAACTGCGCAGGGTGTAGACGCGAAGTTGGTACTGGGACATGACACTGGTTCCTTTACTTCTGAGCATGGATGATCGGCGGTCAGCCTCGGGAGAGGAGGTGTGCTAGTTCGGCATCCCAGTCGATGAGTCCGGACTCGGTCCCTCGTGGCACCAGAGCCTGGGTGTCCTGAAGGAAGAACGAGATGTCCTGCACGGGGACCTCGAGCAAGGCGGTGCCTGCGGAATTCCCGAGGGCGATGTAGATCGACTCGTCACCCCGCCCTGTGGCCGACCAGATCCGGATGTCCGCGTGGCCTGCGGAACCCTCCAGACCGTCAGCCAGAAGATCCCGCCCCAGGACCCATTCGACCGGCTCGTCACAGTCGACGAAGAAGGCGGCACGGACGACATAGGGATCAGCGGGCTCGTAGCGCAGACGTACGCATAGGGGCAACGAGTAGTCGTGCGAGACGACCAGCTGCACGGCCACCCGCCGCTCTACGACCTTCAAGGACTTCTTCATCGGCTTCCGCTCCCGGGTATGGCTCGGCGGTGCCTCACACCGGCCTGTGGCGAAGAGGCAGCGCGGGCGGAGGCGGTACAGCAGGGCGTGGGCGCCGACCGGCACCTGCGCACCGCCGGGGACGCCGCCCCCGAGCGCCAGACGAGTCCCCGCCGCCGGGAGGGACAGGGCCGAGGGGCACTGCTTGCGCTCATGGCCGATACCCGTCTTACCGGGCGTCGCGGCCCAGGTCATGGTCGTGCCTGCCCCCGCCGTCGTGCTCGTAGCGGTTCGCGTCGTGGCGGTAGGTCCTGTCGGACGTCCAGCCGTGTCCCTCGCCCTCCCAGCGGTAGAAGTGGCCGTCGCGGTAGTAGAGACCGTCGCAGTCGTGCCGGGTCGAATCGGTGCCGTGGTCATCCTGGTGCCAGCCACGGGTCTCGTCGCAGGAGTAGCCCCGCTCGAGCAGGTAGCCGACACCGTGGTCCCAGCTGTGATCAGCGGCCACGGCCCCGTCGGTCGGGTTCTGGGCGTGCGTGGACGCAAGGGGCGCGGCCGAAGCGGTGCCACCGGCACCGAGGACGGCGACACCGGCGACCGCGACGGAGGAGACAGCGAGGGCGATGCGCTTCGTGAGCTTCTTCATGATCTTTACTTCCCGAGGGTGTGATCTGCGCCAATGGCGCTTCTGTCAGGCGATGTACGACTCCCGGTGCGGTCCGGGCGAGCATTTCCGTACGCCGTATGGAAGTGCCTTCTCATTGGTACCATACGACGTACGGAAATGTCGAAGTGACGAAGGTAACCGGTCTACCGGCTGGCACGAGCGCCAGCGGATGCCGCTCCTCAGGGCGACGGCCAGCCGCCGCGGGCCCCCTCGGCACGCCGGCACTCCTTGCCTCGGCCGCGGCGGTCTGTATCCACCCACCGCACGCGCGAAGACGCGGTCGGGTTGGCCGGACGGCGGTCGGGACCTGGTGATCGGTGGCTTCACCGGCTCGGAGATCGCCTCCGCCAGGAGAGTGAGGGCTCGGAGTCCACGGGTGCGTCCGGTTCGCCGCGTGTGGCGGGTTTGCGATCGCCGGAAGGCGGGATGACTATGGCTTTAGTGGGTGAAGACGGGGGCGCACCTTGATGCCGACACCGTCGATGCAGCGCCCCCTTCTGGTTACGCTCACGCTCACAGCCGACACGCGTCACCGTGAAAGAAGCGGCGCGGCGAACAGGACCGAACCTGCTCACAGGACCGAACCTGCTCATCGGACAGGCTGGTCGGGGCGACGGGGCATCCTGACCCGTCGACCGACGGAAGGCTTGAGAGACCGACCCGAGCCTTCATGACCGGGTCGATGGTTGCCGTGGGGCGGAGGCAGAGCGGAAGGAGCCTGCCCATGCGGATCGTCGTGGACCTGAATCGCTGCCAGGGATACGCGCAATGCGTGTATCTGGCGCACGAGGTCTTCAGATTGAACGGTCAGGAGGCGCTCACCTATGAGCCGAACCCCGACGACGAGCGGCGCCTGCAGGTCGAGCGAGCGGCTGCGGCGTGCCCCGTGCAGGCGATCATGATCGAACGTCTGGACGGCGCGAAGCGGGGCGAGGCGTCATGACCCTGCCGGCAACGGTCGCAGAGCTGGTGCGCGAGTTCCGGGCCGGCGGCCGGATCGTCATCGTGGGGGCCTCACTGGCCGGGCTGCGGGCCGCGGAGGCCCTGCGCGAAGCGGGCTTCACGGGTTCTCTGACCATCATCGGGGACGAGCCGTACGAGCCCTACGACCGTCCCCCGCTGTCCAAGCAGGTACTCAAGGGCTGGGTGCCGGCCGACCACACCAGGCTGCCCCGCATGCGAGAGGTGGATGCGGACTGGCGGCTCGGGGTGGCCGCCGTCGGGCTGGACCGGTCCACCAAGCATGTGCGCCTTGCCGACGGTGAGCAAGTGCCGTACGACCGGTTGCTGATCGCCACGGGCACACGCGCGCGCCAGTGGCCGAACCCGGCCGAAGCCGCCCTGCACGGGGTGCACGCGATTCGCTCGCGCGATGATGCGGAGCAGTTGCAGAAGGAGATGGCCGAGCCGCCGTCGCGGGTTCTGGTGATCGGCGCCGGATTCATCGGCTCGGAAGTGGCCTCTGTCTGCCGGGAGCTCGACATCCCGGTGACCGTCGTCGAGCGGGGTTCGGCGCCGCTGGTCGGCGCGCTCGGCGGGGTGATCGGGAAGATCGCCACGCAGATGCAGCGCGATCACGGCGTGGACCTGCGCTGCGGGCTGGGCGTGTCCTCGCTGGAGGGCGACTCCGGAGGACGCGTGCGGCGGGCGCACCTGTCCGACGGCAGCACTGTCGACGCCGACGTGGTGGTGGCCTCGTTGGGGTCGATCCGCAACGTGGAATGGCTGGACGGCTCCGGGCTGGCGGCCGGATTCTGGGGCGTAGGGTGCGATGCCGGTGGCCGGGCCTTCGACATCAATGGCGTGGTCACCGACAGCGTCTACGTGGCAGGCGACGTGGCGCGTGCGCCGCATGTGCTGTACGAGTACCAGTTCCTTGCGATGGAGCACTGGGACAACGCCGTTTTCGGCGCGGAGGTAGCGGCGCACAACATGGTGAACCTGGAGCCCCACTATCGCCCGCATCTGCTGCTTCCCGGCTTCTGGTCCGGTCAGTTCGGCGTGAACATCAAGTCCGTCGGCGTGCCGCCCTTCGGTGACGAGATCGTCTTCACCCAGGGGTCCGTCGAGGAACGCCGTTTCGCCGCCGCCTACGGTCACCGGGGCCGGATCGTCGCGGCCGTCACTTTCGATCACGGCAAGTGGCTGCAGTACTACGGGAAGCTGATCGAGCAATCAGGTCCGTTTCCGCCTCCGCCGCCGGGCTGGGACCAGCCGCCCGAGACTAAGCCGATGCCGGCCGAGTTTCCGGACCCAAGGGTCCCGACGGCGATTCCCGACGTCGTCCTGACCGGACACGCCCCGAGCGAGCGGACGGCCGAGTTCCGGCCGTAGCGTCACTGACGCGCGCGCCGCCCGCCGAGTCAAGCGTGCAAGCGGACAGCACCGACAGGAAGAAGGAGGGGAGCCTCGTGGTCGAGGAAACCCCCTGGCAGCAGGCCCTCCGCTACGCCAACCGCGCCAACCCGTATCCGTTCTACGAGGAACTGCGCAAACAACCCGTGGCGCGGCAGCCGGACGGTACCTATGTCGTCAGCACCTACCGGGAGATCGTCGCCCTGTTGCATGACCCCCGGGTCAGTTCGGATCCACGGAAGTGTCCCGTTCCGGCCGCAGTCCGGGCAGAGGGCTCGGGGGAGGCGGTGGCCGAACCCATCAGGGAGGCGCTGACCGAGCCGAACATCATCACCTGCGATCCACCCGAGCACGATCGAGACCGCTCGATGATGATGCCGCATTTCGCCGGCCCGCCCCGTGCGCCTCATCTGATATCCGACCTGGAGCCCGACATCCGACGCATCGTCGACGGCCTGCTGGACGACATGAAGGGCAAGACCCGGATCGATGCCGTCGACGACTTCGCCTACCCCTTGCCGGTGACGGTGATCTGCAAGGTTCTGGGCGTGCCGCTGGAAGACGAGCCGCGCTTCCACCACTGGATCGAGACCGCACTGGACGCCCTGGACTTCGGCCCTGAGGCCGCCTCCGAGGAGATCCAGAGCCGGCAGGCCGGCGGCCGCCAGGCCGTGCAGGATTTCGGACAGTTCGTAGCACAGCTGCTCGACCGGTACGCCCAGCAGCCCGGCCCGGGCATGCTCTCGGCATTGGTGAACGAGGACGGCCCGGAGGGACGGATGTCCAGGGGTGTGCTCACGAGCAACGCCCTGCTCCTGATCTTCGCCGGACACGAGACCACGGTCAACCTCATCGCACACAGCGTGCTCACCCTGCTGCGCCACCCCGACGCGTTGGACAAGCTGCGCAGCCGGCCCGATTTGATCGTGCCGGGGGTGGAGGAGCTGCTGCGCTTCGAGTCGTCGGTGCAGTTCTGGCACACCCGCTCCGCCCTGGAAGACATCGACATCGCCGGCACCACCATCCCGAAAGGCGCGCCGATCTTCCTGGCGTACGGCTCGGCGAACCGTGACCCGGACCGGTTCACCGCCCCCGACATACTCGATCTTGAACGCCGCGACAACGAACACCTCGGCTTCAGCCAGGGCATCCACTTCTGCTTCGGCGCTCCGCTCGCGCGACTCGAGGTCCAGATCGCGGTCGGCGAGTTCGTCCGCCGGGTGCAGAATCCCCGGCTCGTCGAGGACCCGCCGCCGTACCGGCACAACCAGATCTTCCGCGGACCGCGGCACGTCCTGGTCGACATCGACGGCATCCGGGACTGACCGGTGTGCGTGTGAGGAGGGATCACCGTGCGGGCTGATCAAGTCGTCGTTGGCGACAACCGCGCGAGGTGCCGGTGCCGGTGCCCGAGCCGGCGCCGGGGCAGGTCCGGATCGCTGGTGAGCGCGCCCGATGCACAAACGCGGTGCGGTGGACGGTGATTGTCGGAGGGGTTGTCATGGAGGCGGCGGCTGTTGGTGTGATCGCTGATCCGGGCCGGTGGCCCTCGGCGCAGTCAGCAGGGGTCGTGGTGGCGGTAGTTCTGTCACCGCGAGTGGCGTGGGCCGGTCTGGCGAATGCCGCCTGTCGGATCCGGTCATGACGGATCAGGCGTCTCGGCCGGTGGCTGTTCGGCGGCCGTATCTGATCGTCAATCCGCGTTCGGGGGGAGGGAAGGCGAGCCGGTTCCGTGTCGTGGACAAGGCCCGCGCGCTGGGCGCTCAGGTTTTTCTGATCGATCCGTCCCGCCCCCAAGACCTCGCGGATGTCGCCCGCCAGGCGGTGGACGACGGCGCGGATCTGCTGGGCGCGGCCGGCGGGGACGGTACGCAGGCACTGATCGCAGAGGTGGCTGCGGAGCGCGGTCTCCCCTTTGTCGTCATTCCGGCCGGTACCCGCAACCACTTCGCGATGGACCTGGGGCTGGACCGTGCGGACCCTTCGGCCGCGCTCGAGGCACTCACGGACGGCATGGAGTTGCGCGTGGACCTCGGGTTCGCAGGCGAGCGGGTCTTCGTCAACAACGTGTCGTTCGGCGCCTATGCCGCCCTGGTGCAGGACCCGGCCTATCGGGACGACAAAATCGGCACGGCAGTGCGCATCCTTCCAGAATTCCTGGCCCGCCACGAGGGCCCGGAACTGGTGGTTCGCGCCGAGCTGCTCACCGTGGACGGGCCGGATGCCGTGCTGGTGAGCAACAACCCTTACCAGGTGGATGATCCGGCCGGGCTCGGCAGGCGTGCGCACCTCGACTCCGGCCTCCTGGGCCTACTGGCCGCCACGGCAGAGACGCCCGCCGAGACGGCCAGGAGGCTGCGCAGCGGGCAACCGAACCGCCTGACCCGTCTCGCCACGCCCGACGACGTCATCGTGGACGCCGATGTCCCCGTCCTCCACGCCGGGCTGGACGGCGAAGCGATCAGCCTGCCGACTCCCGTGCGGTGCCGCATCAGTCCTCGGGTGCTCCGGGTATGGGTTCCCCGGCATCGTCCCGGCGCCCACAGCCGGCGTCCTCTGACTCGCCGGCCGCCGACACAGGATTCCCCTTTGCCGTAGCCGCGGGCTCTCGTCATGGAAGCCAGAGGCCCGGAGATGTCGAGTACCAGAACACCGGCCCGGAGGGCGCCTCCGGGGAGTGAGGAGCGTCTCCGGCACCGGGGGCAGGCCGGCCGCCTTCTATGGTCTGGCCGCAGCCGTGCGGGTCGCGTCCGGCGGGGTGCAGGCGCGATCCGAGTAATTGTCAGATGGTGTGAAGTTGGGCGAGGCTGTCACCGGCCTTGCCTGCGGTGCTCTCCGGAGTTGCCCAGGTGTCACTCGGAAGATCTCTCGCCGGAGGTCTCACCTGCACGAGGGCTCCTGACGTGCGCTCAGCAGTGCGGAGCGCCTCTGTCCGCTGCAAGGCGGGTGAGCCACTCGCGCAGCAGGTGCTGCTCGGCGTCGCTCAGGACATCGGCATCGTCAGGGAGAGCGGCGCGCAGCGCGCGGGCCGCTGCCGCGGGGCCGGCCTCCGCGGCGGGGACGGTCGGTTCGGCGCGGGTGACGGCGGCGACCATGGCCTCGCGGAGGGTGGTCAGCAGCGCCGGATCGCGGCGGTCTGCCGGGGTGGAGTGCCAGGTGGTGACCGCGCCTCGGCCGGTGGCCTGGATGATCTGGGCGGCCAGTTCCTCGTCGACCCGTAGCCACCCCGCAGCCGCCAGTCGGCGCACCCGGCCATGGAGTATCTCCAGTCCCGCGCGGTGTGCCATGTCCGCTCCCCGGCCGGTGGCCCTGTCCATCACCGCGAACAGTTCGGGGCGGGAGACCCCGAACTCCACCACCATGTCCCAGCCCCGGCGCAGGTCCTCCACCGCGTCCTGCGGTTCGGGATCGAGCTGCGCGCGCTTGCTCTCCAGGAACTGCGCGTAGCCGTGCTCCGCTACGGCCTCGAGGAGGCCCTCCTTGTCGCCGAAGAGGCGGTAGATCGCCGGCGGCTGCATGCCGGCCGCGGCGGCGACCGCCCGGGTGCTCACCGCATCCGGGCCGCCCGTCTCCAGTAGCTCGACGGCTGCCTCGACGATGCGGTGACGAGGGCTGTCGGTGGTGTCGCGCGTAGCCATGAATCGATGATATCGGAGATTTGATTCCAGCGATATTCCAGTGTTAACGTCATGGTGATTCCACTGGAAACAGCGTCGGGAGAGCCCATGATCATCGTGACCGGAGCGACCGGAAAGCTCGGCCACCGCACCGTCGAACGCCTCATGGAGCGCGTCCCCGCCGACCGCGTCGGCGTCAGCGTCCGCGACCCCCGTAAGGCCCAGGACCTCGCCGACCGCGGCGTCCGTGTCCGGCAGGGCAGCTTCGACGACCCGGCCTCGCTGGTCCATGCCTTCGAGGGGGCCGAGCAGGTGCTCCTCGTCTCCCTGGACCGCACGGGAGAGGAGTGCGTCACCGGCCATCGCGCCGCCATCGACGCCGCCGTGAAGGCCGGCGTCGGCCGCATCCTCTACACCAGCCAGATGGGCGCCGCCCATGACTCCCTCTTCCAGGCGTGCCGCGACCACGCCCGGACCGAGGACCTGCTGAGCGCCACCGGCCTGCCCTGGACGGCGCTGCGCAACGGCTTCTACGCGGCCAGCGCCTTGCAGTTCCTGGAGTCCGCCCGTCACACGGGCGACATCGCCCTTCCCGCCGACGGCCCCGTCGCCTGGACCGGCCACGACGACCTCGCCGACGCCACCGCCGCAATCCTCGCCGAGGAGGGCCGCTTCGAAGGGCCCACCCCGCCGCTCACCGGCGCGGCGGCGCTCGACTTCGGCACCGTCGCCGAGATCGCGTCCCAGGCCACCGGACGGCCCTTCACCCGCACCGTCGTCCCCGACGACGCCTTCCGCGAGCAGGCCCTGGCGCACGGCACCCCGGCACCGATCGCCGACCTGATACTGAGCATCTTCGCAGCGGCACGTAATGGCGAGTTCACCGCCGTCGACTCGACGCTTGCCGAGCTGATCGGACGAGAGCCCGCCACCTTCGGTGCCCTGCTGGAGCGCGCCTGGGCCGAATAGACCCGTTGACAACGTGCAGAAGGCGCGGGCCCGCAAGGACGCACCCGGCGAACGCGCCGTCCCCGCCCGGGCAGAGCTGAAGACCAGAGCCAGTGCTCTGACCGGGATGGTTCGCCGGATCGCCTCTTCTGGCGGTTGGAAGTTCGGAAGCGCGGTGACGTCCGATCCGACCGCTGGGGGGTGTGGTGGCTGAGCCTGTCCGTATGCGCGGGTTGACCGACCAGGAGGGGCAGAAGCTGCAACAGATCGTGCGCGCCGGGGCAGCGCCAACTCGGTGCCTTACCGGCGGGCGATGATCCTGCCGGCCTCGGCCGGCGGGAACGGAGTCCCGGTGATCGCGAAACTGGTCCAGGCCGACGAGGACACGGTCCGGGACGTGATCCACCGGTTCAGATGACACCGGCGACCTCACACCCGCTCAGTGCGTGGCCATGCTGCCACGGCTAGAAGCGATCGTCGGCGAGCGGCCACAAGTCGTCGACGATCCCGTCCTCCAACGGCGCATCAAGGACACCCGCCAACTGATCGCCGTCGTGAACTACTGCGTTAGGCAAGGGTGTCCCACTCGATTCCCGCTGAGTAGGGGTCCAGAGCTGTCCCGCCCCGCTCGGTCCAGCCGCTGAAGTGCGGGCTGGTCACGGGGCACGTTCGTACGGTGCCCCCGGGTCCTGGCCCAGTGGCCCGCCGCGCCAGTGCGAGAGCCGCGCGGGGACGGGGCCTGGCAGGATCCCCTCCCATGAGTGCTGTCCACTTCTCCACCCACGGGATCGAGATGGGCGCGGGTCGCGTGATCAAGCGGTTCGCGTCGCGGGACGACGGCCGCGCCGGACGTGAATGGCAGGGGCTGACGCTGCTGTCCACTCACGCTCCAGGGCTGGCACCCGAGCCCGTGAAGGCGGACCTCGTGGCGGACAGACCGGTGGTGGTGATGTCCCGTCTGGCAGGTGTTCCTCTGCGGGGCACCGTCATCGGCGAGAAGGAACTTGCGGCGCTCGTTGAGGCCGTAGCCGCGCTTCATCTGGCTGTGCCGGGCGATGTCCTTGGTCGGGTTCCGCCCAGACCGGGGCTGCCGGGCGAGCTTCTGGGGCGAATCGACGGGTGGGCGGCTGACGTGCCCTCCCAACGGGGGTTGGTGAGGCAGGCCATGGATGCCGGGCTGGCCTGGTTGCAGCGTTCCATGCTGTCGGCCGGCGCCCCGCAGGACCTCCCGGAGGTGTTCGGACCCGGGGACGGCAATCTCGCCAACTACCTGTGGGACGGCTCCAGGGTCCGGGTGGTCGATTTCGAGGACTCAGGGCGCAGCGACCGCGCGTTCGAACTGGCCGAGATCACCGAGCATGTGGGCAGCTGGGTCGAGGAACCCTCGGATGTCCCCGCCTTCCTCGGCCAGTTCGATCTTCGGCCAGCGGAGCGGGTGCGGCTGGGGGAGTGCAGGAGACTGCTTGCGCTGGTCTGGCTGTTCCTGCTGGCCGGAGATGATCCGGAGCATCCGCGGAATCCGGCCGGCACCGTGGACAAGCAGGCGGCCCGGGTGCTGGAGCTGCTCGGCTGACCGACCACAACCCTGCCGTGCAGGACGGCCTGGAGCCGCCTGACGCCCCGCACGCATCTTCCACCTCTTTCCTCGGCGGCCTGCCGGGGGAAGGCGGTGCCCGGATCCGTCCGCAGCGCCGCAACCCCTGGGCTGGGACGTTAGGTTGTTTCGATGACCGAGCCTTCACTGCCCGGCTTGCCCGGCGGCGCTGTCCTCGATGCAGGCGAACTGGACGCCCGCTGGGCGGATGCCTGGCGGCCGCACCAGATCGCGCAGCGGCTGACCGGGGTCAGCGTGCCCTGGTGCGTCGTGGCCGGGTGGGCCCTGGATCTGTTCCGCGGTGCGCAGTCGAGGCCCCACGGCGATCTGGAGATCGCGGTACCGGCGGCACAATTCGCGGAGATCCGCGGCCGTTTCGCCGAGTACGAGTTCGACGCGGTCGGCTCGGGACGGCTCTGGGCACGGGCAGGAGCCACCGCGCTCGCGGTCACGCGCCAGACCTGGGTGCGTGATCCGGCGAGCGGACAGTTCCTCTTCGACGTCTTTCGCGAGCCGCACGAGGGCGGGACGTGGATCTACCGGCGGGACGAAAGCCTGCGGCTGCCCTACGACGCGATCATCGAACGGACGCCCGACGGCATCCCCTACCTGGTACCGGAGCTGGTGGTGCTGTTCAAAGCGAAGGCGCCACGTCCCAAGGACCACGCCGATTTCGAGGGCGTCCTGCCGCTGCTGACCCAGGCACGGCGCGACGCTCTCGGTGGATGGCTCACGCAAATGCACCCCGGGCATCCATGGCTGGCGAGACTCGCGCGAGAGTGAAGCGGCCCCCGAGGGGCGACCCTACGTCCTCACGCTGATTGCGTTCGGACTGTTTGGGGGTGGGCATATGGGGCTGGTCACAAGTCTCTGACGTCCGTCTCGACCTCGTTCTCGGCGTCCGGTGTTGTGACCTGGGGGTTCGCCGAGTGCACCATGACCTCCGCGTGATGCGGCACGTCGACTGCCGAGCGGGAGCCGATGCGGTCGAGAACCGACTTCGCCGCCCGAAGCCCCCTGCCTGACCCGGTTCGTCGGCACGGATGAGGCCGGCCAGGGCGGAAGAGGCCAGTGCCGGTCGCTGTCGACGCCCGGTCCAACGCTGTGCGCCGTGCGGACGACGGGCGGCTACGGATTGTGGCAGGCCCGCCAGCATCGCCGGTTGCGGTGTGTCGTCCTCGGCTGTGCCTGCGAGCGCGCCACCGTAACGCGGTCCTGAGACCGGTGAACGCGGCATCTGGCAGCAAGGGGTCAGGCAAAGGAGTCGTGGCCGCGTAGGCAGGGCTGGTAGGAAGTGGAGATGACTACCAGTGATATCAACCCGATGGAGCGTCTCCTGGCGGAACGGTCTTGTGAACGCTTGATTTTGGAATTCGTCCGCCGGCTCGACCTGGGTGACCCGAGCACCGTCTGTGACCTCTTCACCGCCGACGGCGTCTGGGAATGGCCGTATGACCAGCGGCGGATCGAAGGCAGGGAGGCTCTGCGCGAGTACTTCGGCTCTCGACCGGTGGATCGGTTGTCCCGGCGCATGTGCACGAACATCCTGGTCACCATCGACTCGCCGGACACTGCCGCAGCGACCACCTACTTCGCGACCTACCGAGTCGACGGCTATACAGAGGGGGCACTGGTGGCGCCCCGACTGCCGGCGAACATCGGCCACTACCAGGACACTTTCCACAAGATCGACGGCTCGTGGCTCATGGCGACACGCACCCTCGTCCTGCCTTTCGGCGGGCCGACCGAACGCCTGGACAGTCCCAGCCAGTCCTGATCGACACGCAGCCCTCAGCACGTGACGGTGTTTTCTGTCTTCGGGCCGCCCTGGGGTCGGCGAGCTGGTGCGACTTGGTGCTGGTCGAGTTCGCTGAGTGGTGGCCTGAACGGAGATGGTCACCAGGTGTGGAGGGCGGGCGTGCCGCTGTCGTGGTGTTGCCAGGCTGCGTTCAGGCGCGTGAGTCGGTCTGCGGCGGCGATGCCGTACAGGGCGGTGACGTGGCGGTCGTCGACTTCGAACACCACGGTACCCACGACCCGTTGGCCGACCACGGCGATGACGGCCGGGCAGCCGTTGACCGTTGCGACATGCAGCGCGGGGGAACCGCCGGCCAGCCGCCGTTTGGCCGGCGTGGGCCTGAAGCCGGCGCGCACGAAGGTGGCGATGCGTTCGCGAGTGGTGTGGCGCAGCAGCCGCCTGGCCAGCCCGGCGCCGTCGGAGACGGCGGTCGCGTCCTCGGTGAGCAGTGCCACCAGGTGCTCGGTGCGCCCTGACACGGCGGCGGCCAGGAACTCCTCGACGACCCGGCGCGCAACGGCGGGGTCGGCGAGGCCTTGTCCGCGGCGGCGTTCGGCGGCGAGGCGGGCGCGGGCCCGGTGGAGGTGCTGCTGGCTGGCGGACTCGGTGATGTCGAGGATCTGGGCGATCTCCGCGTGGCCGTAGGCGAACGCCTCGCGCAGTACGTAGGCGGCCCGCTCGGTGGGCGAGAGCCGCTCCATGAGGGTGAGCACCGCCAGGGACACCGATTCCCGTTGCTCGACTGTGTCGGCGGGATCGAGCATGGGGTCGCCCTGGAGGAGCGGCTCGGGCAGCCAGGCGCCTGCCGTGCGTTCGTGGCGTGCCTGCGCCGACCGCAGCCGGTCGAGGCAGAGGTGGGTGCAGACCTTGGTCAGCCAGGCTTCCGGTACCTCGATATGGGCACGGTCGGCGGCCTGCCAGCGCAGGAACGTGTCCTGTACGGCGTCCTCGGCGTCGGCGGCCGAGCCGAGCAGGCGGTACGCGAGCGAGGCCAGCCGGCTCCGGCCGGCCTCGAACCGTTCGACGGCTGCGCTGTCCATGCCAGGAAGCCTAGGCGGTAGCCCCCACCCCGCTTGGTCCGGGTGCGGCGGCGAGGCGGCGGGCCCGTGCGGGGAGGCCGAAGGTCGGGTGGGCGACGTTCCACCCCGCGCCCTTGAGGATGCCCGACTTCAGCCGGGCGGCACTTCGGCCGCTCAGGTACCAGGACTTGGAGCGGACGTCGGCATCCACCATCTGGAAGATCGCGTCCCTCCGGCCGAGGCTGAGGTGGTTGCCGTAGTGCTTCAACCCGGTCAGTGGGACCTCACGGCCGGTCAGGCGTGCGGTGATCGCGGCGGTCGCCTGCTGGGCGGTGAAGCCGGCCGTCGCGCAGGACATCGGCAGCGGCCGCCCGTTGTCGCCGACCGCGCAGGCGCAGTCACCGGCGGCGTAGACGTCCGGGTGCGAGGACGAACGCATCGTGCGGTCGACGGCGATCCGCCCGCTACCGGTGACCTTGAGGCCGCTCGCGGCCGCGAGGGGGTGCACGGCGAACCCTGCCGACCACACCGTGACGTCGGCTGTCAGCGACCTGCCGTCGGCGGTGACCGCCCGGCCCGGTTCGACGGCCTCAATCCCGGTGTGCTCGTGGACGGTGATGCCGAGGCGGTCGAACGCCCGGCGCAGGTGACGGCGGGCCCCGGGGGACAGCCAGGCACCCAACTCGCCGCGGGCG
Organism: Streptomyces sp. IBSBF 3136; assembly: GCF_036815105.1. NCBI lineage: Bacteria > Bacillati > Actinomycetota > Actinomycetes > Kitasatosporales > Streptomycetaceae > Streptomyces > Streptomyces sp. IBSBF 3136. The sequence goes on along the minus strand of NZ_JAJSZC010000007.1, from coordinate 45,700 downwards.
GCGAGCGAGATGCGCAGGTCGGGCCGCGACTCGGCGAACTCGGTGGCGGCCTCGATCCCGGTCAGCCCCTCACCGACGACCAGCACACCGCCGCCCGCGCCCAGACGGTCCAGACGCTCACGCAGCCGCAGCGCCGAGGACAGACCGGTCACATCGAAGGCGTGCTCCGCCGTACCGGGGATCCCGTGATGGGCCACCGAGCTGCCGAGGGTGTAGAGCAGCGTGTCGTAGGCGAGTTCGCTCTCGCCGTGCCTGCCGTGGCCGCCGTTCTCGCCGCCCTCACCGTGCCCGCCATGGTGGTCGTGTCCGCCGTTTCCGCCGGTGAGGGTGACGGTCTTGCGCTCGGGGTCGAGGCCGGTGACGCGGGCGAGGCGCAGCCGTACCCCGGTGCCGGCGAAGACGTCGGCGAGCCGGCGGAACGCGACGTCCCTACCGCTCGCGAGCTGGTGCAGCCGCATCCGCTCGACGAAGTCGGGCACGGCGTTGACGACGGTGATCTCGGTGTCGGCGGGGGAGAGCCGGCGGGCCAGGTTCCCGGCGGCCCAGGCCCCGGCGTATCCGGCACCAAGGACGACGATGCGGTGCTTCATGACGTTGCTCCTGTCTCGTTCGTGCCCCCTGAACGAGACGGCGCCCCGATTACTGACAGAAGCAGCGTGTGACGTGGGTCACCGGGGCGACGGTGGGCGACTTGGTCTCCGGGTATGCGGGGGAGATACGTCCCCGATGGCGGTCGGAACCGGCTGCTCGAACGGTCCGGCCGCTTGGGGGGGCGTCCGATTGCTCGGGCGTCTCCGGTGGGCAGCGAACGGTGCCCCGAGTGTGGGCCCGGGGCACCGAGATCGCTGCGGCAGCCGCTTTCCTTATGCCGCAGCGATGCCTGTTCGTGCTGCGGTGCCATGGTGGCCTGTAAGTTGCGCGGACCGCTCCTGTTGGACCGGACACGTCACTGACACGTCACTTCCCCGGAAGGGCTGGGGGAGGGAGCGGAGGGCCATGGCAGCATCGAGAACCCGCTGCCGGACCAATTCGCCGCGCCTCGTGCCCCCACCAACGCAGCAGCCCGTACGCGGCAAAAGGCAGGTCCGTGGTCAGCGGTCACCGTGAGGGTATGCAGTGGTAGGTCTGCCGGATCGGGGCGATGAGTTTGGACAGTTCCACCAGGGCGGCGTCGGTCTGGACCGGGCCGTTGAAGACGACCTGGGTGGCCGGGGTGCGGCCGTAGCTGACGATGACCTTGCGCGTACCCGCGGACTGCGCCCGGTCGATGATCCAGTCAACGCCGTCGACCGCGAAGCACGGATCAGGGGTCAGGTGCGGGGGAGTGACCCCGCAGCGTAGAACGATGTCCTGCTTCCCCCACACCGCCACGCCGGCAAGACTGCTGTCGCGGCGGGGCAGGCCCCCGAGCGGGGTGGGAGCGGTGTCGGTGATGCGCCGGCAGTGCGGGGCACCGGAGGCCTTCGCCGGCTGTAACCCGGCATCCGCGTCGGTCCCGGTGAAAGCATGAACGGCCAGGGCCGCGCCGGCGGTGAGCAGGGCACCCCCTGCGGCGAGAACGAGTCGGGTACGGCGTGTAAGAGGCATGCGCGACGGTCGTCTTCCCGGATGGGGCGGCTGGGCCCGGCCCACGTTAGAACACGGCGGCAGACGCACCGCACGCGGCACCGGCAGCCCCCTTGAGCCGCGAGGCCGAGCGACGGGCCCGCCCGTGACACCGGTGAGGCCGGTTTGCCCGGCCACCCCGGGTGCCCGGCCGCCCCGGGTGCCCGGCCGCCCCGGGTGGCCTGCGACCCCCAGCAGTCCCCGACCGAACTGTCCCCGACCGAACTGTCCGCCCCGGTCCGGCAGTTGTGCTGTCCGGGCGCCATGGGCAGCGGCGGCGGTTACCGCGCCCCGCCCACGGGACCGTGGGGGACTGGGAGGACAATGATCGTGAAGCGGCCCGCCGTCGGGGCCCGCACCACATAGAGGATGAGGTGACCGTCATTTGGCGCAGAGCCGTTCCGTTCGCGCTCACGCGCCGTCTACGTGGCAGCAGCTGACCATGCGGTGCCGCGGCCGCGCGCGGACCGTGCGTAGAGACGGCCGGACCCCCATTGACACGAAGGATCCCGCACAGCCGATGACGACACCCCGCCGACCCCGACAACCTCGCCGAACCGAACGAACTCCTCTGGCAGTAGCTGTAGTTGCGGCCCTGTTCTGCGTGATCGTGGCCGGCTGCTCGACGCCCGCCCCGATCGGTGACACGTCCTCCTCCGGTCCCCTCAGCCAGACCCTGAAGGAAGACGAGCGGCCGCCTGCTCCTGACTTCTCCGGGCCCACGCTGGAGGGCCGCACGGTGCATCTGTCCGACTACCGGGGCAAGGTCGTGGTGGTCAATGCCTGGGCGTCCTGGTGCGGCTCGTGCCGTATCGAGGCGCCCGAGCTGAAGAAGATCCAGCAGCGCTGGAAAGGCCGGGATGTACAGGTCCTCGGGATCGACCACGACAACAACCGCGCCGACGCACTCGCCTTCCAGCACGACCACCATCTCGGCTACCCGTCCCTGCACGACCCGTCAGGACGCCAGGTCCTGAAACTTCCGCACGGCCTGGTCAACCCCCAGGCCCTTCCCTTCACGATCGTCGTGGACCGGAAAGGGAAGATAGCGGCCACCCAGATGGGAGCGGTGACCGAGACCGCGCTGACGAAGGCCATCACCCCGCTGCTGCACACTGCCGAGAAGACCCCCGCCACTTCCTGACCCCGGCCGGCGAGTGACGGCCGCCCCGTGCACAACCCGGCGGGGGACGGCCTCGGCTGCCGGACCAGACGGTCTCGAACACCTCCACCTGCCGGACCACATGCCCGTAGGGGGCCGACTCGAAGTAGAACCAGATCGCGCCCCCGTCCCAGAAGCAGCGGATCCGGCGCGTCACTGGTTCACCGCATCGAAGGGCTCATCGTGCCAGCGCCAGTCGGCGGTGCCGTCGTCATGGAGGCGCAGCATGAACTCGGTGACCTCGCGGCCGTCGGGAAACGTCAGGGTCAGTGCACCGCGGATCCGGGCGTAGCAGGCGTCGGCCTGCTCCCAGTCCTCCTCCTCGACGGCCCGCTCCTGCTCGCGGAAGAGGGGACGGAACTCTTCGAAGCCGGGCAAAGTCTCGACGGCGGCGTGGGTCCAGGGCATGTCGGCGCCGGTCACGGTCAGCCGGGCGATCTCCTGGCCGCCGTGACGGAGCCGCCAGACACTGCCGGCGGCAAGGGCATGATGGGTCATCTCCCTATGATGGCGATCACCCCTGACACACACCCGGCCGGGACCTCCGCACGGCAACAGCGATCGGTGACGGGGCGCGCCCCTTGCGCGCGGCACACGCAGACGGGGTACGAAATCCGAGCCCCCAGGCCGCGTTCGGGCCGGCGAAGCCCGTTGCGTGTGTGATGGTGCATGGCGGTGCTGTCGTCCGGCGGAGAGGGCAGGATTCGAACCTGCGTGGGCCCCCAAAGGGGCCCGACCTGTGAGGCGTGCTCGCTGGTCCCCGATGAACCACTCCGGGCACCTCTCCTCGTGTCCGGCCCCAGGGTTGTACCCCTTGCGCCGTTCACAAGCACCACAGTGGCAGGAGTCGCTGACGGCGCCCTGACACCGCCCGGCGAGGCTCGTACGGGGGTGCGGTTGAGGCCCGTATGGGGCTGCCGTTGCGCCCGGCCGCCCGGCCGCCCGGCCGCCGGGCCAGCCGCCACTGCCGCGGGCCGCGGGCCGCGGCGGTGCGAGCGGGCGCCCCGTGGCCGGAAGAGGGGACTTGGCGCACTGCCGGTTCAGCGGTTGCCGTTCGGCCCGTTACTCGTAGCGGTACTTCAGCGAATCCGCCTCCGCACGCTCGATGTCGGCGATCGTCAGCTCCGGCATCCGCAGCTGGGCCAGCGTCACCTCGGCCGAGGTCGGCTGGGCGTCGGCCGACAGCCACTGCTCCGGCTTCCAGGCTCCGCTGCGCAGCAGGGACTTGGGGCAGTGCGGGTAGACCTCTTCGATTCCCACCACGAGCGCACTGGCCGGTGGCTTGCCCACCGCGGTCAGCTGCTCCAGCAGCTCTGGGCGGGTGGAGACGCACGCCCGGCCGTTCACCCTGAGTGTCGTGGTGCGCCCGGGAATGACGAACAGCAGCCCGGCCCGGCCGGTGGCGATGACGTTCTGCAGGGTGTCCAGGCGCTTGTTGCCGGTCGCGTCCGGTATCGCCACGGTCCGTGAGTCCAGGACGGCGACGAACCCTGCGGGGCCGCCGCGCGGGGAGACGTCACAGTTGCCCTCGGCGTCCGTGCTGGCGACCAGGACCAGCGAGGAGCACGCGATCAACCGCCGGGTCTGTTCGCTGAGTTCGGTCATCTGCTTGCGTACGGCCGCGTCGCTGGGCAGTGCGTAGGCCCGGCGCAGCGTCTCCTGGTCGGGCACGGCGTCGAGGCGGAGCGTGTCGAAGGCACTGCCGGCAAGGGGTGGTGTCATGCCCTGACCCTAGTGAGCCGGACGCGGACTGATCCGGTCGGGGGCGCGCGGGGCCCGGAAGACACCCGAGAGAGTCGTCTGCGAAGGGGCTGGGCGGCCTGACCGGACAGCAGTTGCTCCAAGTCCGCGCGAAATTCCCTTGCTCAATGGTCAAGAGTCGTTGACCATTGCTCGTATGCCCACAGACGATCTCCCCGAGACGCTTCACGTCACCACGGACGAGCAGCTGCGCGCCGTCTCCAATCTCACGCGTCACCGGATCATGGCCGTGCTCCGCTTCGAGCCCGCGACGATCACGCAGATCGCCGAGCGGGTCGGCCTCGCGAAGGGAAGCTCCAGTTACCACGTGAGGCTGCTGGAGCGGGCCGGCCTGGTGAAAGTGGTGCGGACGCGGAAGGTCCGGGGAGTCACCGAGCGGTACTACGCGATGGCCGCGCGGGCGCTCGTGCTGCCGGAGCCAGGCGAAGGAGGGCCGGACGTGCTGATGCGGCATGCGGTGGCGGACCTGGAGGCGTCGCCGGTGGAGAGTGAGCGGCACGTACGGATGGTGCATCTGCGGCTCACCCAGGAGCAGTTCGCACAGCTGGGGGCGCGGCTGCAGGCACTGGCGGACGAGTACCGCGAGCTGTCCGACCCGTCACTGCCCGACGCGTCACTCGTCTTCGCACTGTTCCACCCGGCAGCGCCCCAGCAGACCGAGGGGGAAACCAAGTGACCGCAGCCGTAAGAAAATTGCCGACCGGGTTCGGACGGCTGTGGACCGCGCAGACGACCTCCTCGTTCGGCGACGGGGTGACACAGGCCGCGCTGCCGCTGCTCGCGTTGACGCTGACGCGCGATCCGATGGCACTCGCCGTCGTCACGGCCGCGGGAACGCTGCCGTGGCTGCTCTTCGGGGTGCTCGGCGGTGCGCTGGTGGACCGCTGGGACCGCCGGCGAACGATGTGTCTCGCGGACACGGCACGTGCGGTGCTGCTCGCGATACCCGCGACGGCGGCCGTGCTCGACGTGCTGAGCATGAGGCTGCTCGCGGCCGTCGCCTTCCTGCTCGGCCTCGGCGGGATCTTCTTCGACACGGCCGCCACGGCCTATCTACCCGATCTGCTCCGCCGCGATCCCGCACTCCTTCAGCGCGCCAACTCCCGCCTGCGCGGCGCCCAGACCGCCATGTCCGGCTTCGCGGGACCGCCCGCGGGCAGTGCGTTGCTCGCGCTCGGGAGGGCGGTTCCGCTGCTCACCGACGCGGTGTCGTTCGCGCTCTCCGCACTGCTTGTACGTACGCTGCCCGCCCTGCCCCGGCCCGTGCCGGAGACCCGGGAGTCGCTGCTTGGGCAGGCGCGGGCCGGGGCCGCGTACGTCGTGCGGGACCGGTTGCTGCTCGGCCTCGCGCTGCGCCCGGCGGTCGGGAACATCGCCTTCCTCGCTGTGGAGACCGTCCTCGCCCTCTTCGCGCACGACCGCCTCGGCATCAGCACCTACGGCTTCGGCCTGCTCCTCACCGCGGAGGCCACCGGCGGCCTGCTCGGCTCGGGCATCGCCTCCCACCTCGGCCGGCGACTCGGCACCGGCACCGCACTGACCTGCACAGCCGCCGTCGAGGGGCTGGCCATCCTGGGCCTGGCCGCTGCCCCGAACCCGTACGTGGCCGGCCTGGCGCTCGCCGTCTGCGGGGCCGGCATGGGCGCCACCATGGTGCTCGGGCCCTCCCTGAGGCAGGCGATCGTCCCCGCCCACCTCATGGGCCGGGTCGCCTCCACCTCCCGCATGCTGGCCATGTGCGCCGCCCCCGTCGGGGCCTTCCTCGGCGGCTGGCTGGCGACCACCTACGACATCCGCACCCCGCTCTACGCCGCCGCCGGACTCCTCCTGGCGATGACAGCCGTCACGGCATCCATGACCGCCAACCACCGGGTCGAAGCGGCGCTGCGTGCTGCCGCCCCGGCCGGCGCCACGGATTCTCCGGGAGGCAAGGTCACAGCCCAGGACAGTGCCCCCGAAGCGTTGTGATGCCTGCCACGACGGGGCGCAACATTTCGGATGTCACGCCCCCGGGTGGCGCAACGAGCGGCCGGGCCGGTCGGGTGTGCCGGCCGTCAATTTCCCTCGCGCTTGGGAGGCGTTCGGGCCCCGGGAAGGCGCGTATCGTCCTGACGGCGATCCCCTTCGACGATCGTTAAAAGGCGGCCCGGCCGAAAGTGTCGCCTGCCTTACACGCCTTCGACGAGGCTGAAGTCAAGGGCTGGTTCCTCAGTCACCACACCGATCTGCGGGCCTTCTACAACCGGACTGCCTCCACGGGGGCATGCCGTCGTCAAGGCCTTCTGGTACTGAGCCGCAGTCTTCTCCTCGGCTCGCGGCTACCTCAGCCCATTTCACCTGCGCCGTTGAGGACGCAAGGCCCTCAGGGGGTCCTGAGGGCGGTCGGGCTGCGTGGCACCGGGGCCTTCGCCGCCCCCCCCGGACCCCGCTACCCCGCCACTTCTGCGCGGATGAACGTCACCGGACGGGGTAACCGGGCTGCTGCCGTCTGAAGCTCGTCCGAGGAGAACTTGTGAATGAACCAGCAGATCTGGGTGTCGAGGTGGCTGTGATCAGCTCCGACGCCGCGATCATCACCGTCTGCGGAGAGCTCGACGCTGACACCGACCTCGTCCTTCAGCACCAGTTGGCCGGCCAGGTGGTGCACGGACGACGTCACCTGGTGCTGGACCTGGCGGACGTGCCGTTCATGGACTCCTCCGGGCTGCGTGTCATCGTACGGACCGTCAACGAGGTGCGGAACGTCAACGGATCCGTGTCCCTGGCCGCGCCCAGCCCAGTGGTGCGACGCGTACTCGACCTGACCGGGGTCGGCATGAGCTGCCGGATATTCGACACCGCGGACGCGGCCTGTGAAGCTCTCCTCGGCCGGCAGGGAGAGGTGTCGGAAAGCACGGTGGGTGACACGGCGGATCGATAGCGGATCCACCACGACCAAGCCTTGCGGGCACTCCGTCGGACCGCCTCGTCGCCCTGCGCGAGGAACTGCGCGGCAAGCTCCTCGTCGACGTCTCCAACGCCACCTCGACGGACCGGACGGACTGCCCGCCGACCTGATCGACCCCAGCTCGAGTCTCGCCGGGCACCTCCAGGAGGTGCCCGGCGAAACACGCGTCGTCAAGACACTCAACACCATGCTCTTCCCGGTGATGACCGCGCCGGCCACGCTCACCCAGGCGCCCGGCGCCTTCCTCTGCGGCGAGGCCCCGCAGTTTCCCGTTGCCGGCAGAGCGGACCCGTACCCCGGCTCCGGCCGCATGAGCCCCGACGAGGGCCGGCGAACCACCGCGGGCACGAACAGCAACAGCGCGTCCGGACACCGCGGCCGGACCTCGCCGAACGGAGAAGACGTGCCCGACCGCCGCGGCCCGTGCGGTTGCCGAGTTCGCGACGCTGCGACCCCGCACTCGCGAGTACGGCGCCGAGCGGCGGCCTAGAGGCCATTCGGCACCGTCTGGCGGAGCTGGCCCGGCAGCCGCGCGAGGATTGCCGTGCCATCGAACCGAGTGGTGCCCAGTCGCGGACGCGCCTGGAGGCGTCACGACCGCTGGACGAACAGGCACTGGGCCGGGACGTGCAGTTGCTGACCGTCTACCAGGACAGCGCCCGCGGGAAGAGAGGCCGGCCGCGGTGCAGGCGCCCTCAGCGTCGCGCCCGGGTCAGCGCACACCGGCTGGATCAAACCAGCGCGTACCGGCACCGACGGCTGCACTTCCATTGCCTGACGGTGCTCCGCCTCACACCGATCCTTACCGGCGATCCAACCGTCGAGTCAACCCAGGGCGTCCTGTTCCCCGAACCCGCGGGGATCGGCCTTGGGAACCGAAATGATCCTGCTACTCCGGGGGAACCGCCGGTGCGGGGCAAGCGCGGGCCGTCCCGGCGCCGACCGGACATCGTGTTGGCGACCGCGGCCACGGTAAGGGCCGCCGGCCGATCCGGGACCTTACCGTGACCGTTGCTCGCCCGCCGAGGCTCACTCCGTCACGACCGGGGGCAGCGGTTCGCAGGCGGCGTGCCACGCCGGCGGGAGCGCAGTGACGCCCGTGCGTGCGGCGATCACCCCGCCCGCGATAGCGCAGGTGGTGTCGATGTCGCCGCGCCCTGCAACCGTGAACCACAGGCCCTCGTGCAGGTCGTCGAGGTGCCCCGCCGCGCACCACAGGGCGTAGGGGACGGTGTCGGGCCCAGACATCCGGTAGCCGGAGCCCAGGACCTCCGCGGCGTGCCGGACCGAAGTGTGCGCCGGCATCCGGGCGGCGATCCGTATTCCCGACCGGACGTCGCTGTCGGGGAGCCGCTCGGCGACTGCCTGAAGGAAGTCCGACCTGGCCGGGGCGTTCCCGCCCTGGCTGCGGGTGGCCAGCGCAGCAGCAAGGGCGACCGCCACCGCACCGGTGACCGCCTCAGGGTGATGGTGCGACACCGCGCCCTGGCGGGCGGCCTGTTCAGCGACCGCATCGAGGTCGGCGGAGTGCCAGGCGCCGAGCGGAGCGGCGCGCATGGCTGCGCCGTTGCCCCAAGAGCCCTGGCCGCCGAACTGTCCGGCGACCACTTCCTGCCATGGCTCGCCCGCGCCGATCCGGCGGAGCACGTCGTGCATCGAGGCTCCGTAGCCGCGGTGCGTGTCCTCGGCGTAGGCCGCCGCGAAGCGGAGGGCGAGGCGGTCCTGGTCGACGATGCCGCCGCCCTCGGCGAGTTCCCGGACGAGAACGAGCGCTTGGGCGGTGTCGTCGCTCCACCGCCACAGCGGTTCAGAGGGCAGCGTCCGCGCCTCCAGGCTTGTCGGACCGTCCCGGCGCAGAATGCCGAACCAACGGTCACCGAAGGCGTCGCCGAAAGCGAGCCCGTGCAACGAATCCAGCACAGCAGCAGGGACGGTGATCATCAGGACAGTTTCGCAGCGCGACGGCGCTTCCGCGCCCCAGTTTCGGACCGGGCATGCTTCAACCTCGCCCTCGCCCGATAACGGAAAAGCAATCAGGTTGACCTCGCATGTAAAAGATCACTTACGGGGCGGCCTTCGGGGACCCCTTGCCGAACCCGCCCGGCGCGTCGTGATCTCGCGCGTGCAGTACAGCGCGATGGCCGACACGCCCACGGCGAGCGGAACCCATTGCGGCGAGACGAACCAGACATACACGCGTCTACGCAGCCACCGACCTGACGGCGGACCAGGCCTGCACCCCGAGATCGCGCACCACGTCCACGAGCACTGGGGCATCGAAAACAAGATCCACCACGTCCGCGACACCCTCTTCGCCGAGGACGCCTCGCGCGTGCGCACCGGGACCGCACCCCGGACCATGGACGTACTGCGCATCCTCTCTATCGGCGCCCTCCGCCTCGCCGGCTACGACAACATCGGCGCCGGCTTGCGCAAACACGGCCGAGACGCCGCCCGGCCGCTGGCCACCCTCGGCATCACATGATCAAAGTCGCTGCGGGGACGAGATGGTCGAGTCCGTGCGCACTGCTCATCGCGGCCTCGATCGAGCGTGGCAGCATGATGCTCTCGTAGGCGCGGACGGCGTCGTCGACGCTGGATTCGGTGACGAGGGCGTGGGCGAGGTCGGAGCCGTCGAGCATGGCGAGATTGGCGCCCAGCCCGACCGGGGGCATCAGGTGCGCGGCATCGCCAAGGAGCGTGACGCCGGGAGCGTGCTGCCAGGTGTGCGGGGCGGGCAGGACGAACAGGGACCGGTTGATGAACCCGTTGTCGCTGTTGCGCAGGATGTAGCGCAGGCTCTCGTCCCACCCGTCGAACATCCCCAGCAGGTGCGTGCGCACGGCCCGTTGATCGCCGAGGTCGATGCCGGCGGCCACGTGCCAGTCCTGCGGCGCGCGGAGCGCGATGTAGGCGCGGATGTGGCCGTTGCTGTTGCGCTGGGCGACCAGGGACATGCCGGCGCCCTTCGCCAGCATCGATCCGTTGCCGACCAGCCGCGCGAGGTCGGGATGGCGGGTGTCGCAGTGGTCGAATCCGGTTTCGACGAAGGTGACGCCGGTGTAGAGGGGTGCGGCGTGCGACAGGGCCGGGCGGACGCGCGACCAGGCGCCGTCGGCTCCGACCACCAGGTCGAAGTCCTCGGCGGTGCCGTCACCGAAGAGCAGCCGGCAGGTGCCGTCCGCGAGCGGGGTGGCCCCGCTGACGGCGCGGTCCCACCGCACCGTGTTCTCGGTGAGCGAGTCCAGGAGCAGGCCGCGCAGTTGGCCGCGGTCGATCTCCGGCCGGCCGCCGGCGGCGGAAGGCCCCTGATGCGCCAGGAGGGCGGCGTCGGCGAAGTCGAGCACGCGCCACTCCTCTCCTTCGGGGCGGGCGAGGGCTTGGAATCGGTCGAGGAGCCCCGCCGCCCGCAGCGCGGCCTGACCGGTGTCGGCATGCAGGTCGAGGGTGCCGCCCTGCGGGCGGGCGTCGGCGGAGGCCTCGCGCTCGAACACGGTGACGGAGCGGCCGTGTTGCTGCAGGACTCGGGCGCAGGCGAGGCCACCGAGGCCGGCGCCGACAATCGCGATGCGGGGGTCACGAGCAGAGTTCATGGGAGTGTCCCTCGGAAAGTGGGTGAGCCGCCGGGAGGCCCGGCATCCCCAAGAAAGCACACTCACCAAATAAGTGCAATCACTCAACTTTCATATTCGCTGCACACTTGGGTATGGTGGGCGAGTGACCGAACCGACCGGGCGCCGCGAGCGCAAGAAGGCCCAGACCCGCCAGTCCCTGGCCGACGCCGCACTCAAGCTCTTCCTCGACCGCGGCTACGACCAGGTCGGGGTCAAAGACGTCGCCGACGCCGCCGACGTCTCGGTGACCACCCTGTTCAAGCACTTCCCCAGCAAGGAGGCCTTGGTCTTCGACCAGGACGACGACCTGGAAGCAGCACTCGTCGCCGCCGTGCGCGACCGTGCCCCCGGCCAGTCGATCCCACAGGCGCTACGCGAGCACCTCCTGCTGAAACAGACCCAGTTCGCCGTCCACGCCACAGACCCGCGGTTCGCCGACTTCACGCGCCTGGTGCAGGAGACCCCCGCGCTGCGCGACTACGCCCACCGCATGTGGACGCGCCACGAAGCGGCCCTGGCGCGGGCCATCACCGAGGCTGTCGGCGCCCCCGAGGACGACGTCAGCTGCGCCGCCCTGGCCCGTTTCGCCCTTGAGGCCCGCGGCCTCATCCTGCGGCACGCCGAGCCGCACCGCGCCGCCGACGAGGCCTTCGCATTGCTCGAACACGGCTGGGCGGCCTCCCACCCGGGCAGCTGACCCGGTCCGCGCGGAGCCCTGGGGCGAATGGCTGCGTTGCGCACCACACAGATTCGACCTGAGTATGAAGTACACGTGATCATCACAATCTCAGGCCGGAAATTGGAACGGAAAACGGCAGTCAGATAATCCCCCACCCGCAGATCCAGGGCGGTGTCGTTCAGAGGTTTTGTCCGGCTGGAGAGCTCCTGAAGGCGGCGTGTCGGATGTCAAGGAACCGAAGCTTCCGAATCTCGTCGACCGAACCACAGGGCGATCTGTGTGCGTGAGCGAAGACCCAGCTTGTCGCGCACCCTGTCCAGGTGTGTGGCGACCGTGTGCGCCGAAAGCCCGAGTGCGTCGGCGGTCTGCCGGTTGGTCAGCCCCTTCGCGACGAGTTCGACCACCATGAACTCCCTGGCGGTCAGCCGCCACCACTCGCCGCCGGCCCCCATGGTGTCCGGCCCCTGCCGGACCTGCTCACGGTTCCCTGTCCGCAGGGCGTAGGCGACGAGCCGGTCCCCGCGCAGCCCGCGAGCGCCGACGACCGCGGCCTCCCGCGCCGCCGTCGGCAGCAGGGTCCGGGCGCGGGCCGCCGCCTGCTCGATCCGGCGCCGCCAGGGCGCCTCGGGCTCGGTGTCCAGCCGGCGTCGCGCGTGCGCGCTCGCCTCGCACAACCGCAGGGCGCGCCGCATGTCACCGCTCTCCGCGGCCACCAGCGCCAGGCCCTCGACGGGGTACAGCGCGTGGAAGCTCCCTCCGGGGGCGATGCGCAGCACTTCGGCGAAGAGGGCCTCGGCGCTCTCCAGCTGCCCCAGAGCCAGCCGGACGGCGCCCGCGGTGTGCAGCGCGGCCGCGGCCCGGGGCCAGGGCGCCTGCTCCCTGAGTACCGGAAGGCAATCCGCCATCAGCTCGTCGGCCTCGCGCTCCCCACCCGCCTGGAGCAGCGCCCAGGCCAGGTGCTGGGTGCACCATGCGACGTCCTCGGGCGAGCCGAGCGAGACGACGACGTCCAGGCACGCGCGCAGATCCGTGACGGCCTCGGCGAATTCGCCGTGACACAGCCACGCCGCGGCCCTGGCGTCGAGTGCGTTGGCCAGCCCGGCGGGCACGTGACGCCGCCGCTCCAGGTTCACCGCCCGCTCGCCCAGGGACAGTGCTCGGTGCGGGTCGGCCTGCTGAGCGGCCACGCGTGCGGCGAGCGCGGCCACCTCCCCGCCCAGTGCCCGACCGCCGGGCTCCCGCAGCAGTCCGGTCAGCAGTGCGCCCGCGGCCGACGGTTGCTCCTGCTGGTAGTGCACCCGGGCCAGCTCCAGGGTCAGCCGTAACCGCGCGGCCTCGTCCTGGCCAGTGGCGTGGGCCGGCACCGAGGTGAGGTTGTCCCGTTCCACCGTCAGCGGGCTGCTCGCCTGGTCGGCGAACACATCCCCACGATCGCGCTCGGCCACCTCGTGGAGCCACGTGAGGGCGCTGCGCAGGGTGGGGCCCAACTCGCCGGATGCGCGCAGACGTTCCATGGCGTAGGCGCGGATGACACCGAGCTGTCGGAAGCGGGTGGGCGTCGCGTCCCCCGGCAGCCGTACGATCAGTGATTTCGCCTCGAGCGCGCACAGGAGGGGAAAGACCTCTCGCGGCCCGATGCCGCCGCCCGCGCACACCGAGCGCGCCGCGGCCAGGTCGAATCCTCCGACGAGGACCGCGAGGCGCCGGAAGACGGCCTGTTCCGCCGGATCCAGCAGCCGGTGGCTCCAGTCGACGGCGGTGGCGAGCCCGCTGTGCCGCGGGGGCCCGGTCCTGCTGCCACCAGCCAGGAGGTCCAGCTGGGACAACTGGTCGTCCAGGCCCGCGAGGATGTCGCCCGGTGCGAGGGTGCCGATGTGGCCGGCCGCGAGTTCTACGGCGAGGGTCAGGCCGTCCAGCCGTCGGCAGATCTCCGCGACCAGCCGGCCGTTGTTCCGGTCCAGCGCGAACCCGGGCGAGCGGTGCGCGGCGCGTTCCACGAACAGCCGTACGGCGTCCGCCCGCAGCAGGGTCGTCACATCGTCCCCGGCGTCCGCCGGCGGCAGGGACAGTTCGCCGACCCGGAACACGGTCTCCCCGGGCACCCGCAATGCCTCACGGCTCGTGGCCAGGATCCGCAGCTGGGGGCAGCGGCCCAGCAGGGTCACGACCAGCCGGGCGCACGGCTCGGCGAGGTGCTCGCAGTTGTCCAGAAGCAGCAGCCGGGGGGCATCACCGATGGCCCGGACCAGGACGTCGACCCCGGTACGGGCCGCCCGTTCGCCCACGTCCAGCGCGTCGGCCACGGACTGCGTCAGAGTTGCGCCGTCCCGCAGCGAGTCGAGCTCCACCAGGTCGAGCCGGGCGTACCGGCTCGGTAACCCTCTGGCGAACTCCAGCGCCAGCCGCGTCTTGCCCACACCGCCCGCCCCGGTCAGCGTGAGCAGCCGTGTGCTCCTGAGCAGCGCGCGCAGGCCCGACAGTTCCTGCCGCCGGCCGACGAAGGAGTCGAGTGCCGGCGGCAGGTCGCGGTCACGGGTTGCTGCGGTCGTCGCAGCGGGTGCCGTGGTGGGGGCCGCAATCGACGCGGCACCCTGGGTCCGGACGGAGTCCCGCGCTGCCGTCCGCCGCCGGAGCGCCCGTTGCCGGCAGGCGTTGGAACAGTACCGAGCCGGCCGGCCGCCCTGCCGCCTCGTGATCAGCGTCGTACCGCATACCTCGCACGTTCGACTCTGGCTCATCCCCGATTCCTGGCCGCACGTTCTCGCGCCGAAACCAGGCGCGGCGAGTGGGCGGTGCGCGCGGCGGCCGGAACCGTCCCAGGGCCCGGCCACCGCTCCCGGACGACCGTCAGGGTGTGGCGGTGGGGTCGATGCCGAGTACGACGGTCCCGGTCACGCCCTTGCTCAGGTCGCTGCCCTTCTGGGTGAGGGTCAGCAGGGTCGACGAACCGCCGTTGCGGTAGATACCGTCCCTCGCGTTGAGCGTGCGCGTGGCCGTGTTGTTCCGGTAGGGGGACAGGGCGGCGACCCTGGTGTTGTACGTCTCCGGGAAGTAGAGCTGGCCGGTGTGGGAGACACGGCCTCCATGATAGGTCCCGTTGGAGACGGTGCCGCCGGCGTGCGTCTTGACGTGGATGTGGAGGGCCCGGCCGACGTACCACCCCGGGTAGACGGTGGTGAACTCCGCGACCCCGGAGGCGTCGGTCAGCTGCACACCGCGCAGGAAGGTCGTGTCGGGGGTGGATCCGCCGGCGACGTAGCCGGAATAGATCCCCAGCGCGTCACAGTGCCAGATGTCGACGGCCGTGTTGGGCAGTGCGGCGCACGTGATGCTGTCTATGGCCGTGACGCGAAGGGTCAGCGGAACGCCGGCCTTGCCCTCGGTGATGTCCTTGCGGACCCGCTCCAGGTCCAGGTAGTAGGGGCCCTCGGTCTGCTCGGGCGTGAGGACGCACGCCGCGGCGAGCGGGGGAGCGGGCCGGTCCGCGCTCCGGGCCGCCGCGGCCGCGGCCTGCGTGGCGGTGAGTCCCAGGGCGGCCACGCCGAGCGTGGCGCCGCCGAGGGTGGCGATGACGGATCTGCGGGTGGCACCGGCCGGACCCTCGGTCGGCTCGGGGGCGCGCTGCGGGTCCGTGGCGTTGTGGTGGGGGGTGTCAGTCATGCAGCGACCATGGCGCGCACGACGTTTCACCGGATCGCTCGGACGAGCGACGAGATCGGACGCGTTACGAAAGCCGTGCGGGTCCTTCCGCCGGACCTCAGAAAGGCCGTCGTGCAGCCTTCGGAACTGGGGGCAGGATGAGGTGGGCGAGATTGCCAGGCGGGGGTGTGGTCACCGGCCACAGCCGAGCGGCTGCAAGCGGCGGAAAGCGTCGAGGGCGGGCCGGCGCATCCGTCCGGGAGGAAGAAGGGGCGGTCCGTGAACTACTGCCGCTCAGAGTCTGGTGGAGTGCACGGTGCACGCCGGCACCGCAGTCGCGCTGTCGAAGCATCGGCACATGCCCGACGGTTGTGCGGGACACGAGCGGCACGAGGGCAGGGAACACCGGCCATAGCCGGTACGAGTCCCGTGCTCACTCGGGCGCCGGCAGGGGGTCGTCGCCGTCACCTGGTCGGACCGGAAGCAGCAGGGTGAACGTGGCCGGAGCGCGGCTGGTCAGGGAGAGCCGGCCACCGAGCGAGATGGTCAGGTCACGCGCGAGGGCGAGGCCGATGCCTGTTCCCGGCCGGGAGCCCGTGTGCCCCCGATCGAACAGCCGCGCCGGGTCGCCCGGCACGGTTCCCTCGTCGCTCACGTCGAAGGCGAGCGCGTCGTCGAGATCCCGCACTGCTACACGGACGGTTCCGTGTCCATGCACGCGCGCGTTGTCCAGCAGGATCCCGAGCACCTCCGCCACCGGGCCGCCGGGAACCCGGACGTCCGGCGGTACGTCCTGGGTGCCGTACTCCAGTCGTCGGCCGTCGTCAGCGAAGAGGCCGTGCCACCGCTCCTCCGTCTCGCGCAGCAGCCGCGCCACCGGAACACCAAGGGCGACGGCGTGGGCCCAGTCCTGCGACCGGGACAGGCGCAGCACCTCCTCCACCGTTTGGTGCAAGCGGTGGGTGGTGGCAAGCGCCTCCGCAAGCAGAGGCCGCAGCCGGGCGTCGTCGTCCTGGGCGAGGCCCGCCTCCAGTGCCAGTTGCAGGCCGGTGAGCGGAGTGCGCAGCTGGTGAGAGGCGTTCGCCGTGAAATCCCTTGCGCGGCGCAGGAGTTCGGACAGGCTGTGCAGCATCTCGTTGTGGGTGCGGGCGACCTGGTCGATCTCGGCGATGCTGCTGGGGGCCGCCCGGACGTTCAGGTCGCCCTCGGTGACGGCCCGGCAGCAGCGGGATAGATCCTCCAGCGGTGCGGCCAGCGCTCTGGCCTGACGGCGGGCGACGAGTACGGCCACGGCAAGGGCGAACAGGGTGACGCCCAGCAAGGCGGCCCAAACGGCGAGAACACGGTCACGTGTGGCGTCGGCAGGGGAGGAGGCCCGTACGCTGCCGATCACCTGCTCGGCGTGCGACACGGGTACGGCGACGACCAGGTCGCCTCCCGAGCGGCCGTGGGCCACCTGCCCGGCGAGGGCGCGGCGAGTCAGGGCGTCACCGCTCTGGGGGCCGCGGCCCGCACGCAGCCTGAGCCGGGGGTCGTACAGCCCCAGACGACCGCCGGCGGGCGCCGACGGCAGTTCCACCGGGTCGCCGGTCGCATAGTCCGGGCTCACCTGCACCGCGCCCGCGAGGGCCGCGCGCTCCAGGGTGTCGCGCTGGTCGGCATACAGGGACGACCTGATGGCCAGGGCCAAGGGAACGGCGAGGAGGACGACGGCAACCAGGGCGGCGGTGAGGGCCACTCGCACCACGCGCTGTCTCATGCTCTCATCATGCGGCCCCCGCACGCGGCCGGCGGGCCGGCGGCACGGCTTTTGCCGTCGTCTAACTCTTGCTGAGCGGAGCGTTAACCGATCACTTCCTAGCGTGGCTGGCATGACCGTCCGGTCCGACGACTTCCTGGAGGGGACTGCCATGACAGTTCACGTACGGACAAGCGCGGCCTTCGGGCTGGTGCTGGCGGTGGCGGTGACCGCGGGTTGCTCCGGCTCCGGCTCGCACTCCGGTTCCGGCCCGACACCGGCGGTGACCTCGTCCTCCACCACGGGCGGGAGCAGCGCACCGAACCAGGCAGCGCCCACCGAGTCCAATCCGCCCGGTGACATCCCCGACAACCAGGTCTACGTCCCCTACCGGCCGGCCGGTGGTGCCTTCACAGGCTTCGCGGTGAAAGTGCCCGAGGGCTGGGCCCGCACCGTCCAGAGGGACACGACGGTGTTCACGGACAAGCTCAACACCGTGAGGATCACGGCGGTCTCCGCCGCGAGTGCCCCCACGATCGGCTCGGTCACCAACACGGTCGTACCTCAACTGCGGTCCCGGGTATCCAAGTTCGCGGCGCCGAAGGTGTCCGAGGTGACCCGGCACGCCGGTCGTGTCGTTCTGCTCACCTATCAGGGCGACTCGGCGAAGGATCCGGTCACCGGAAAGGTGGTGCGGGACGCGTTCGAGCGTTACGCCTTCTACCGGTCCGGCCACGAGGTGGATCTGACCCTGTCCGGCCCGGTCAACGCCGACAACGTCGATCCGTGGCGGATCGTCAGCGACTCGTTCGCATGGCGGTGACCGCCATGGCGTCCGAGACGGCCCTCGTCGCCCGCGAGCTGTACCGCTTCTATCGGGCCGGCGAGGAGGAGACCCTCGCGCTCCGGGGCGTGTCGCTGCACGTGGAGCGGGGGGAGACGCTCGCGGTGGTCGGGCCGTCCGGGTCCGGTAAATCGACCCTTCTGGCCTGTCTGGCCGGGCTCGACGAACCGTCGGGCGGGGAGGTACGGGTCGCCGGCATACGGATCAGTCACCGGCCGGAGACCGAGCGGGCCCGGTTGCGGGCCCGGCACATCGGGGTGCTGCTCCAGACCCGCAATCTACTGCCCCATGTGAGCATTCAGGACAACATCCGCCTGGCCCAACGGGCCGACACGGGCAGGCCCGCCGTCTCCGCGCGGCAACTGCTCGGCCAGGTGGGTATCGCCGAGCGTGCTCATGCTTTGCCCCGGCAACTTTCCGGCGGCGAACTGGCACGAGCCGGGCTGGCCGTCGCGCTCGCCAACTCACCCGACGTCCTGCTGGCCGACGAACCGACCGGCGAACTGGACGGTGAGACGGAGCAGGTCGTTCTCGCCCTGCTGCGCGACCGGGCCGCCCAGGGGTGCGCGGTGCTGATCGTCACGCACAGCGAGGCTGCCGTGCGCGTCGCCGACCGCGTCGTCGAACTGGCAGACGGACGGGCCGGCAGTCCCGCGGTATCGAAGACGGCAAAGTGACGGGAGACCCGAGATGACACCGCCTGAGACACTCGTCGCCTGCCGGAAGGCGGCGCTCACCTTCGGCCGCGGCCCGCAGGCGGTCGTGGCCGTGCACGGAGCAGACCTGGAGATCGGGTCCGGCGATCGGCTCGCCGTCGTCGGACCCTCCGGATCGGGAAAGAGCTCGCTCCTGCACCTGCTCGCAGGGCTGGAGCAGCCCACCAGTGGAGCCGTGATTCGGGCCTCCTCACTGGGGCCGTACGACATCGGCCTGGTCTTCCAGGGCGACAGCCTGATCCCGGCTCTGAACGTGGTCGAGAACACCGCCCTGCCCTTGGTCCTGGCCAACCGGCCGGAGGGCGAGGCACGACAGGCAGCCCTCGCGGCGCTCGCCCTGGTGGATGTGGCCGACCTGGCCGACCGGCTGCCCGAGGAGATCTCCGGCGGCCAGGCCCAACGGGTGGCCGCGGCCCGGGTTCTGGCCCAGGCTCCACGCCTCATCCTCGCCGACGAGCCCACCGGCCGCCTCGACCATGCCACCGGAGCCCACGTCCTGGACGCCCTGCTCACGGCCGCCGACCACACCGGCGCGGCCCTTGTCGTCACCACCCACGACCCGGCCGTCGCCGCCCGCCTCGCCATGCGGCGCACCATGCGCGAAGGCCGGCTTCTCGCACCCGAGGGAGTGTCATGATCGGCTCGTGGGCGGGCGGCCTGGTCCGCCACCGCACCGGACGGCTGCTGGCCGCCCTGACCGGCATCGCGCTCGCGGTCGGGCTCGTCGCCGCGCTCGGCTCCTTCCTGACCGCGTCGAAGGCGACCATGACCCAGCGCGCCCTGCGCTCGGTCGCCGTCGACTGGCAGGTCCAGGTACAACCCGGCGCCGCCCCGAACACAGTCCTGGACCTGGTCCGCAAAACCCCCGGCACCCGGGCCGCCCTACCCGTCGGATACGCCCGTAGCACCGGCTTCACCGCCCGCGTGCAGGGCAGCACCCAGACCACCGGTCCCGGCATGGTGCTGGGCCTGCCCGACGGCTACCGCAGTCTGTTCCCGGACGCGATTCGCACCCTCTCCGGCTCGTCCACCGGCGTCCTGCTGGCCCAGCAGACCGCCTCCAACCTGCACGCCGCACCCGGCGACACCATCGGCGTCCAACTGCCGGGCGTCGGGGCGCGCCAGGTGAGGGTGGACGGCGTCGTCGACCTGCCACAGGCCGACTCGCTCTTCCAGACCGTCGGCGCTCCCAGCCAGTCCCAGCCGACCGCGCCCCCCGACAACGTCGTCCTGCTCCCCGCCGCCCGGTTCGCCGCCCTCACCCAGGGCGCCACCGGTACGACGACCCAGATCCACACCGCCCGCGACGACACCCGGCTGCCCTCCGACCCGGCCGCCGCCTTCAACGCCGTCACCCGCGCCGCCCACAATGTGGAGGCCCGCTCGACGGGTGCCGCGCTCGTCGGCGACAACGTCGGCGCCGCCCTCGACTCCGCCCGCCAGGACGCCCTGTACGCCCAGATCCTCTTCCTCTTCCTCGGCGTCCCCGGCGCCGTCCTCGCCGCTGCGCTGACCGCCGCAGTGGCCTCGGCCGGCGGCGAACGACGCAGGCAGGAGCAGGGGCTGCTGCGGCTGCGCGGACTGCGCCCGCGCCAGATCACCGTGCTCGCGGGCGTCGAGGCGGTACTCATCGGCCTGGTCGGCGGCCTGACCGGACTCGGCATCGCCGCGCTGACCGGCCGCCTCGCCTTCGGCAGCGCGTCCTTCGGGGCCGGCGCGAGCACCTGGGCCGCCTGGTACGGCGCTGCCTTCGTCCTCGGGGCGGCCGTGGCGGCGGGAGCCGTACTCGTGCCGGCCCTGCGTGACCTGCGCACCGTGACCGTCGCCGACACCCGCAAGGAGAGCGGAGCCCGCGGCAGTCGCAGCCCCTGGTGGATGCGCTACGGCCTGGACTTCGCCCTCCTGGTCGGCTCCTGGCTGATCTTCCGCGCCTCCTCCGGCAGCCAGTACGCCCTGGTCCTCGCCCCGGAAGGCGTGCCCAGCATCTCCGTGTCGTACTGGGCCTTCCTCGGCCCCGCCCTCCTGTGGATCGGCGCTGCCCTGCTCCTGTGGCGGCTCACCCTCCTCGCGCTCGCCCACGGCCGACCTGCCGTGGCCAGGCTGGCCCGACCGCTGACCGCGACGCTCGCCGGCACCACCGCGGCCACACTGTCCCGGCGCCGCCGCCCGCTGGCCCGGTCGGTGGTGCTGCTCGCCCTCGCCGTGTCCTTCGCGATCTCCACCGCCGTCTTCAATGCCACCTACCGGCAGCAGGCCGAGGTCGACGCCCGCCTGACCAACGGCGCCGACGTCACCGTCACCGAACCACCAGGCGCCCGCGTCGCACCCGCGGCCGGATCTACGCTGAAGGTATCCGGCGTGCGGCACGTCGAGCCGCTCCAGCACCGCTTCGCCTACGTCGGCTCCGACCTGCAGGACCTCTACGGCGTCCGCCCCGGCAGCATCGGGCGGGCCACGTCCCTCCAGGACGCCTACTTCGCCGGTGGCACCGCTGGGCGGCTCATGCGCAAGCTGGCCCAGAGCCCGGACAATCTTCTGGTCAGCGCCGAGACCGTGCACGACTTCCAGCTCTCCCCGGGCGACACCGTCAACCTGCGCATCCAGGACGCCCGCACCAAGGCCCTGCGCACCGTCGCCTTCCACTACGCCGGCGTGGTCAAGGAATTCCCCACCGCCCCGAAGGACAGCTTCTTCGTCGCCAACGCCTCCTACATCGCCACGGCGACCGGCAGCGACGCGGTCGGCGCGTTCCTCCTCGACACCGGCGGCACCCGCCAGAAGCAGATCGCCGCACAACTGCGGGGGCGACTGGGAACGAGCGCCACCGTCACCGACCTCACCCAGACCCGCGGCACAGTCGGCACCAGCCTCACCTCCGTCGACCTGGCCGGCCTCACGCGTATCGAGCTCGCCTTCGCCGTGCTGCTGGCCGCCGGAGGCGGCGGGCTCGTCCTCGCCCTCGGACTCGCCGAACGCCGACGCACCTTCGCCATCGCCACGGTCCTCGGCGCCAGGACACGCCAACTGCGCGGCATGGTCCTCACCGAGGCCCTCCTCCTGACCGCCGGTGGCCTGGCCGGAGGCGCCCTCATCGGCTGGGCCCTGTCCGAGATGCTCGTCAAGGTCCTGACGGGCGTCTTCGACCCACCGCCCGCCGGCCTCGCGGTCCCCGTCGCCTACCTGGCGCTCACCGCGGCCGCCGCCGTCGCCGCCGTACTGGCCGCGACAGCCAACGGCATCCGCGGCGCCCGCCGACCCGCGGTGGAGGAACTGCGTGACCTCTGAACAGCCCGTGCCCGCAGACCGTGCCGACCGCCTCGCTTCCTCCTACGCTGTCGACCATGGGGACCCCCGCCACACCGGACCGCAGCAGCCTGCGCGTCCTCGTCGTCGAGGACGACACCACCATCGGCCACCACCTGGAGACCGGTCTGCGCGGCAACGGCTACACGCCCACCTGGAGCCGTACCGGCACCGCCGCCCTGACCGAGGCCGCCCGCACCCCGTTCGACGCGGTGCTCCTGGACCTCGGGCTGCCCGACACCGACGGCCTCGACATCGCCCGCACTTTGCGTACCCGCTTCCCGGACCTGCTGATCGTCATCCTCACCGCACGCACCGATGACATCGACATCATCGCCGGACTCGACGCCGGCGCCGACGACTACCTCGTCAAACCCTTCAGCCTCACCGTGCTCCTCGCCCGCCTCCGCGCCCACCTGCGCCGCCACACCGGTTCCTCGCCCGTGCCCGGCCCGATCCGGCTGGGCGACCTTGTGATCGACCCTGCCGCACGCAGATGCACACTCCAGGGCACCGACGTTCCCCTGCGGCCCAAGGAGTTCGACCTGCTCGCCCTTCTGGGCCGGCATCCGGGCGAGGCGGTGTCGCGTGAGACCCTGATGGCCGACGTGTGGGACGAGAACTGGTTCGGCTCCACCAAGACCCTCGACGTCACCATGGCCGGACTGCGACGCCGCCTGACCCGGGCCGCCGGCGCGCTCACCCGTCCCTGCCGCCTGCCCCGGATCACCACCCTGCGGGGGCACGGCTACCGGCTGGAAGGGGTCGTGGGAGCAAGTCGACCGATCGACGGCAGCCAAGGTGGCAGTTCGCGTTCAGCGTGGTGAAGGCATCGTCGTCGGACTCCGGAGGGGTCGGTGACATCGCCCTGCGACAGCCGCCCGCGTGCCGCGCCGCGCTACTGCGTGCACGCCCGGCCGACGTGCCCTCCGAAGCAGCATCCTCTCGTTCCTCGCGGCCGCGGGGTGGGCGGGCATGAACAGCGGAGCGTGAACGGCGACGGAATGACGTCACCGTAGACTGAGCTGTCGGCCACCGAGGCCAGCCGGGACGCGGACCCGCGCACACCCTCGGCCACGCAGCAGTTCTTCGGGGTGGGGAACGTGACGTCGAGTGCGGCATCTCTTGTACCGGTCAACCCAACCCTCGGTGGACTGCTCGCCGCGCTACTACTGGTGGCGGCGGCGGTCGCAGGCTGGTTCCGTCTGGACCCCCACCCGTACAAGAGCCGGGCCCGGGAGATCCTCTTCGCCGGCTTCCGTGCCGCTGTCCAGCTCGTTCTGGTCTCGCTGGTCATCACTTGGGCGGTCAAGTCGGTGCCGGGGCTTTTGGCGTTCCTCGCGGTCATGTTCGCGGTGGCCGTGCGCACGGCCGGCAGGAGAATCACCGGCAACCACACCTGGTGGCTGACGGCCGCTCCGATCACCGCAGGCGTGATGCCGGTCGTCGTGGCGCTCCTCGCCACCGGGCTGGTCCCTCTTGAGGGCGTCGCCCTGATCCCGGTCACGGGCATCCTCATCGGTGGCGCACTGACCGTGACTGTCCTCGCCGGACGCCGTGCCCTGGACGAACTGTCCCAGCGCCGCGGCGAGGTGGAGGCGGCGATGGCGCTGGGGTTCACGGACCGTGATGCGCGGATGGAGATCGCACGTTCCGCTGCCTCAGAGGCCCTCCTGCCCGGTCTCGACCAGACCCGTACGGTCGGGCTGGTCACGCTCCCCGGCGCCTTCGTCGGCATGCTCCTGGGAGGGGCCGGCCCTGTGCTGGCTGGAGCCGTGCAACTGTTCGTCCTCATCGCGCTCATGGCCGTGCAGGCCGTCGCGGTCGCGGTGACCCTCGAACTCGTCGCCCGGCACCGCCTGAATCGCCCCGGGCCGAACACCCACACCGGTTCTCCGCGCAAGGCCAGGAGGTTTCTCAAGGTACCGGGGCCGAGCCGTGCCCCCGAGTAGAAACCGTGCCGGTCATACGTGCTCGCCACGAGTGCGATCACGAACAGCGTGAACACCCGCCGCCGCGTCTGAATGATCACGGTCTGACGGTCGAGGCCGGTATCGCACTGCTCGGCGCGATACCGGCCTCGAGGGGCGGCCCCGTCAAGGCCGGCGACCGCTTTCCGTGCCTCGTCGCCGAGGGTTGCAGCGCGCCGACGGCGGCTGCGATCCCGGCGCCGATCAGGTCTGTCAGCGCATGTCTGTGAGGAGGGTGTTGAGCTCGGCTTCCTGGTGCGCCGGCGACATCGGCGGGTTCGGGTGGTCGATGCCGAAGGTCTTCAGGACCTGGTCCATCTGGGCGTCGAGGAACGTCCAGCCGGTGTTGTCCAGCGGTTGCAACGAGGCCTGGTCGGCATCCCAGAGGTCTCGCAGGGACTGGGCAGCTGCGTGGGCCCCGGTCGCGTTCCCCGACCGTGCGTCCTTGAGCGAGGTCGTTGCGAGTGCCTTCAGGGCGGTGACCTTCGCGGGCGGGAACTTCTTCACGGCCTGGCCGGGGGAGAGGTGAACGGTGGAGGTGGCGTCGGTCTCCGGCGCCGGGCCGACGTGCGGCTGGCTGTGCGCCCAGACCAGCAGGCCCACGGTGGCGACGGCGAGGAGGCCGAAGCCCGCCAGTGCGATGCGCTCCCTGCGCGGGTTGGCGGTGATCTGCGGGGTGTGCGTGGCGTCGTAGGTCTCGGTCACGTCGGAACGCGTCACCGTCAGGTAGATGACGGTCGCCAGGATCAGGCCGAGGAAGATCAGGCTGGTGGTGAAGGTGCCCAGCGCAAGGCCGGTCGGCTCGCCCGGCTGAGCGACCTTCGGGGAGGCGAGCCAGTCGCCGATGTTGGCACCGAGCGGGCGGGTCAGGATGTAGGCGAGCCAGAAGGACAGCACGGGGTTCGCGCCGAACTTCCACAGCAGCGTGATCGCCGCGATGAGGCCGAGCGGCAGCATGACCGAGGCTCCCGGGCTCCAGCCGGTGAGCTCGAGGGTCCAGTCGCCGGTGGCGGTGCCGAGCGCGAAGGTGACGAGAACGGCGAGCCAGTAGAACGACTCACGCGGCAGCGTCGTGACGGAGTGGATCGAGAGGGTGCGCTCGCGCAGCCACCACACGCCGAAGACCACAGCGAGCAGGACCGAGAACACGGCGGAGCTGATCCACAGCGGCACGTTGAGCTGGTCGGTCAGGATGTCGGTGTACAGCGTGCCCGTGACGCTGACAACGACCACGGTCAGCCAGTAGGGGAACGGGACGTACCGCTTCAGCCGCAACTGGATGGCCAGGACCACCACGAACACCGCGGTGAAGATCCAGGCCGTGTTCACCAGGCCGACGCCCAGCTTCATGTTGATCCAGTCGGCGAAACTCTCACCGACGGTGGTGCACAGGATCTTGATCACCCAGAACCAGATGGTGACCTCGGGAACCTTGTTCAGCATCAGCCGCCCGCTGCGGCGCGTGTGGGCTTCGCTTGTCGTTGTCATGCAGGGAGGTTTACTCGGCCAACCTGCACACAACCTGACTACGCGATCTCTTCTGGCGTGGGGAAGGTCACCTCGACGCGACCGTGACCATCCGCGATCGCACGGACTGCCACTCCCGCGGACGCGGCGAGACGCCTAACCACGGCCAGCCCCAACCCGTGCCCGTTGCCGCTGGTCACGCCGGGTTCGAAGACCCGATCAACCTCCGCCGGATCGAACCCCGGGCCGTCGTCGAGGACATCGATCACGACGCCCTGGGGCTGGGTGCGCGCTGTGATCCAAACCCGCGAGCTCGCATGCCGCAGGCCGTTCTCCAGCAGGGGTGACAACACCGCCACGACGAGTTCGCTTGCCACGGCGACATCGACGTTGGTCGGGATGGCGAGTTCGATGGAGCGACCGGCGATCGCCTCTCGCGCCGCCGCCCTGAGATCGCAGCGGGTCCCGGCGTCGATCCGCGTCCGGGCGGCACTCAGAATCGTCGTGATCGCCGTGTTCAGACGGTCGACCTCAGTCAGAACATACTCCGGTGACACATGGTGACCGGAGAGTTGCGCCAATTGTGCCTCGCCCCGCAGCGCCGTCAAGGGCGTCCGCAACTCGTGGGCGATCTCATCGGTGAGCCGGCGCTCGTCCGCGAGCGCGTTGTCTATGCGGTCAAGCAGGCGATCGAGAGTTCGCCCGAGCTCCCCGAATTCATCGCGAGGAACGCCGAGGTTGAATCGGCGCCCGGGTTCGTGATCGCCCCAGTCGTCGGCAAGAGCGGCCATTTCGTGAACCACTCGCAACGCACGACCCACCACGAGGTACGCGACGACGCCCGCGAGCAGGATCGTGATGCCACCCAAGATGAGCGACATCCCCAGGCTGCGCTGCTCTGACGTCTCGTACGGCGTTAGATCCACCCTCACGACCGCCACGACGCGGTGGCCTTCGAGCCGGATCGGCTGGGCATACAGCAGGTATCTGCCGGTCGTGGTGGTCTGGGACTGCCCGGAGTCGGCAAGCGCCTCGACGCGGCCACGAAGGCTGCCCGGGACGATCCCGTCGATGAGGTGCCCATCGGCATACACCCACGAGACCGTGTCCAGCGCTTCGTTGCCGCTCTCGATCAGCACGACGTGGCCACCGCGTACGGTTACGTTCGCGGCCACGGCCTCTGCGCGCGTATGCGCCAGAGCGTTCGCGTCAGCGTCGGTCACCCGGCTCAGCAAGACGTGTGAGACCACCACCAGCACTGCGGCCACCGCTGTGGCGATCAGCACTGCGAGCGCGACGACTCTCCCGCGGAAGCCCGTCACTCCCATCGATAGCCCACCCCACGGACCGTCGCCAGGCGATCGGCCACGCCCAGCGCGCCGAGTTTGGTCCGTAGCCGGCGAACGAAAGAGTCGAGGGTGTTGTCGCTGACCTGCGCGCCATGCGGCCAGCCGGCAGCGACGAGGGCGTGGCGGCGTACAGCGTCGCCCTGTGAGGCGATAAGCCTGCCCAACAACCGAAACTCGGTCGGCGTCAGGCTCTCGCTTGCCGAACCGTGGCTTACGACATGTTTCGCCGGATCGAGAACGACGCCCTTCGGTGGGGTCGTCGCGGTTGTTCTGCGTAGCAAGGCGCGGACCCTCACCAGCAACTCCGGGATGTCGAACGGTTTCGTCATGTAGTCGTCGGCTCCCGCCTCGAAGCCGCCCACCTTGTGATGCATGCCATCCAGAGCGGTGAGCATCAGCACCGGGGCATCGACGCCACGCGCCCGCAGCGCCAAGCAGACATCACGACCGTCGGCGTCCGGGAGCCCCAGATCGAGGACGACCAGGTGAGGGACCGGATCAAGGTTCCGCAGCAGGCTGTCCGCCGTAGAAGCGACTGCGACCGTGTGGCCGTCGTGCTCGAGTGCGCGCTTGAGTACGTCGCGGACAGCCGCGTCATCCTCGCACACCACGATAAGAGCCACGCGCCGACCCTAGGTAATCCCGCGAGAGTTCTCCATTCTCCCTGGTCAGCGTCCTGCTAGTGTGCGATACCCGTAACAGCTTCGTGTACCTGCACATCGTCATGGGCCTCGACGGCGATCACACCATGCCCAACATCGGCACCCATGGCGCCCGCGCCGACATCATCCCCGTCGGCCATGGGAGCAGTGCCCTGCCGGGCAGGGGCACGCTCATCGAGTGAAGCGCTCCTTACCGGTAGAGGGAGTCCTGCCGGATGCGCCGGCCGGAGGCATTTCGGGGAGTGGTGCGCCGACCGGTCCGGCAACCTGACTCGGAGGTTCCAGCCGGCGGCGCTCGGCGATCAACGACGAGAGAGCGAGCGCGGAGACCGCCGAGACGATGCCGCCGAGGGTCAGGCAGGAGCGGGCACCGAAGGCGTCGGAGACCAGGCCGACGAGGGGAGCGCCGATGGGTGTGCCGCCGAGGAGGACGAGGTAGTACACGGACAGCACGCGGCCGCGTAGGTGCGGCTCGGCACGCAGTTGCGTCAGGGCGTTGGCGGTGGTGGTGACGGTGACCGCGGCGTAGCCGGTGGGAATCAGCAGCGCCATGAATGTGCCGTAGCCAGGCATCAGGCCCAGCGCCGCTTCCAGCACCCCGAAGACTGCGGTCGCGGTGACCAGGCGCCGGGCGGTGGGAGGCCGACCGCCGTGGGCCGCAAGCGCCGCGCCGAAGAGGCTGCCTGCGGCGTAGGCGGCCGAGAGGCAGCCGAAGGCGGCGGCGCCCGAGTGGAAGACCTTGATGGCTACGAGGGAGATGGTCACCTGGAAGTTGAACCCGAAGGTGCCCACGACGGCGATGAGAGTGATCGGCAGCAGCAGATCCGGGGTGGCGGTGATGTGACGGAACACCTCGGTCAGCCATGGATCACCACGCTGAGGCCCGGTGGGCTCGCGCGGGGCGCCGGGGGGAACACTGATCAGCCCGTACAGGACCGCCAGGTAAGAGACGGCGTTGATGAGGAACACCGGGCCGATGCCCATGGCGGCGACGGTCAGGCCGGCCGTGGCGGGGCCGACGATGCGGGCGACGTTGAACTGGGCGGAGTTCAGACCGACCGCGGCCGGCACTCGCTCCCGGCTGACCAGTTCGGCGACTAAGGCGCCCCGGGCGGGGCTGTCCACGGCGGTGGCGGTGCCGAGAGCCAGGGCCAGCGCATAAACGGACCACAGGTTCACCGCCCCGGTGACGGTCAGCAGCCCCAGCAGCAGGGACTGTACGGCCATGGCGGTCTGCGTGATCAGCAGCAGCCGGCGCTTGGGCAACCGGTCGGCGAGGACGCCCCCGGTCAGGCCGAACAGTGTCTGGGGCAGGAACTGCAGCGCGGTCACGACACCGACCGCGCTGCCGCTGTTTCCGGTGAGGTGCAGGACCAGCAGGTCCTGGGCGGCGCGCTGCATCCAGGTGCCGATGTTGGAGGTCAGCTGGCCCAGCAGATAGCGGCGAAAGGGTCGGACAGTCAGCGTGCCGAGCGCCATGCTCGAAGCCTTGCTTCCCCTCCGTGCGCCGACTTGGTGATCCGTGCTCATGCCGTCTGGAAGGCGTGGGCGTCCCCGACGGGAGCGTCGGGGACGTCGACGTGGTGGAAGGTCGGGTGGGGGTGCATGAGGAACTCCTGGTGGGAGATGTTCCATGCGTAGGCGCCCGCCATCGCGAAGGCGATCCGGTCGCCCACCCGTAGCCGGTCGACCATGGTGCGACGGGCCAGGACGTCCTTGGGCGTGCACAGCTGCCCGACGAGGGTCACCGGCTCACCGCGGGCCTCGGGGCGGGTCCAGGGCTGGTGCCAGGAGTCGTCGGGGACGACCTCGAAGGGCTGGTTGTGCTGCTTCGCGGCGGGTGTGCGCAGGTGGTGTGTGCCTCCGCGCAGGACGGCGAACGCCTCGCCGCGGCTGAACTTGATGTCGAGGACCTGGGTGATGTACCAGCCGCAGTAGGCGGTGACCGAGCGGCCCGGTTCGATGCGCAGCGTCAGATCGGGGTGGCGCTCCAGGGTCCGGCGCAATCCGATGCCGAAGGCCGGCCAGTCAAAGACGTGGCGGGGGTCGGCGTAGTCGACGCCCATTCCGCCTCCGATGTTGACCTCGGTCAGGGTGATTCCTCGTTGGTGCGCCCAGCGGTCTGCCCAGCCCATGACCTGGTCGACGAGGGCCAGGTGGGCGCGCGCGTCGAGGCCGCTGGCCATGTGGGCGTGGAGCCCGCGCAGCCGGATACGCCCGTCGGCGGCGATGATGTGCAGGCATCGGTCCAGCTGGGAGGGGGCCAGACCGAAGGGGCTGGGCCCACCGCCCATAGCCAGCGCGACCGAGCGGACCACCACCGGTACGTTGACGCGCAGGAGGACGTCGGCGGTACGGTCGCCCAGCAGGGTCGTCAGGGTGCGCAGCTCGTGTTCGCTTTCGATGTGGAGGCGTTCCGCCCCGGCGTCCAGGGCCTGCGTCAGTTCGGCCGGGGTCTTGCCGGGGCCGCCGAAGGCGATCGGCGCGTCGGGTAGGAGGCCGCGGATGTGGCGGATCTCGCCGCCCGAGGCCACCTCGAACCCGTCGATGTGCTCGGCGAGGGCACGCAGCAGCCGCGGGTCGGAGTTGGCCTTCGCCGCGTACAGCAGCTCGACGCGTCTCGGCAGCGCCGCCCGGATCGCACGCGCGTGCTCGCGCAGGCCGGGCAGATCGTAGACGTAGGCCGGCAGGTCGTCGTCGGACAGTTGGTGGACGTGGTGCAGCAGGCCGGCTCTCACAGGGAGACCTCGCGGGGGAAGTCCGCGCCGAGCGGGCTGGTCAGGGGGACGTAGGTGGCGTGCCGGTCTGCCCGGCGGGCCCAGCGCAGAAGGAGGTTGGCCTTGGCGGGCAGCGGCACTCCGCAGAGCAGGGCACGGAGCCGTGGCGGTTCGGCCGCGGTGCGGGCGTAGGCGTCGAGGTGGTCGCGGACCAGGCCCCACAGGGCCGGCTCGCGTGCCGGCTGGAGGTCGGCGAGGGCGCCGACCACTTCGGCGACGTGGTTGACCAGGAGACAGTACGCGACCCGGTTCCAGCCGCGTTCGGCGTCATAGGTGAGAGGCCCGCTGACGTCTTCGGGCAGAGTGGCGAGGGCGCGCCGGTGGTGGCGGGGCAGGAGTTTGGTGCCCTCCAGATCGCGAAACAGCATCTGGGCGGGCATGCCCTCTGCGTTGACGCCGACGACGACGTTCTGCAGGTGGGGTTCCAGGACGACGCCGTGGTCGAGGTAGGCGGCCAGTACTGGAGGCAGGAGCAGCCGCAGATACGCGTCCCACCAGGCCAGGACGTCTCCGTCACCACGGGCGAGCAGGTGGGAGACGTGGGCTGCGCTGGTGGGGTACTCGTCCGCGACCGCGGCGGCGAGCAGGGGTGTGACGCCGGGACGCAGGTGAGGGCGCAGGCCGGAGCGGACGATGACGCCGAAACCCTCCAGCAGGGCGGTGTCGTCGTCGACGGCGAGCGTGCGGTAGCCCGGCTCGGCGAGCAGCGCGCAGCCGGGGAAGCGGTCGGCGATCCGGGCCATGACCGGCTGGATGAGCTGGTTCAGGGCGACGGCACCGGACAGTTCGTAACGGGCGTGCTTCCGGACGCAGTTGGTGAGGCGCACGTTCAGGCTGAACTTCAGAAAGGTGTCCGCGTCCGGCTGGTACAGGGTGCGCACCGATGCCGTCGGCACCCACTCCGGCCCGCTCAGGCCGGTGTCCACGACCTCGCCCGCATCCATCGCCGCCCGCAGCAGGTGGTGGTCACTCAGGAGCCGGAACTGCCAGGGGTGCACCGGCAGCGTCACGAAGTCCGGGTCCGCCCCCGGACACAGCGCGTCGAGATCCCTCAGGTCGCCCTCCTCCCGCACCAGGTGGCGACGCAGGGCCAGATGGCGAAGCCGGAAGCGGGCGCCGGTTTCCGGCCCGTAGACCAGCCAGTCCGCTGGGTCCCCGGTGCGGGCTTTGGGTGTGGGGTGGAAGCGGTGGCCGAACACCAGGGCCTGTTCCGAAGCGAGGTAGAGGTTTGTGTGCGGGGTTGCGTCGGCGCGGTGTTCCAGGGCGGTGTGGATGGTCTCGCGGCTGTCGCAGACCTGGTCCAGGAACTCGTCGTTGGCCGTGCCGGTGCGCTGCTCCAGTTCGTCCTGGACGTAGCCGGCCAGTTCCCGCCAGCCGATGGTGACCCAGCCGTCGCTATCGAGCCGCTCGGCCGGCCCCTGGAAACGGTGGGCGCCGATCAGCGAGGCCCTGCGCAGTCGGGCGCGCAGGAGCAGGCCACGTCGGGGCAGGCGTAGCAGGAGGTGGTCCTGGTCCACGGTCACCTGGTGCTCAGGAGCGGAGACCTCTCGGATCAGGCAGTTGAGCAGTGTGTGAGCGGTGACGACGTCGGCCGTCTGCGCGGAGCTGTCGGTGGCGGTGGCGGTGGCGGTGGCGGTGGCGGCGGTGACGGTCGTGGTTGTGTCGCCGGGGGCAGTGGTGGAGGTGGTCATGCGGTGGCTCCAGTACGTCCGAAGTCGTGTGTCGGTCGTCGGCCGGCCGTCGTGGGGCCATGGAAGGACCGGTCCCATGGCCGCACCCGGGGCTGCGGGGGTCAGCGGAACTGCGCGAGAGGATTGGGGACGGGAGTCCACTGCGCCGTGCCGGTGTCCTCGGCCAGACGCATCGCGATGGTCGCCTTCAGTGGCAGTGTGTCGCCGAAGAACGCTGCCGCGTCCCCGTCGTCGGGCAGATCGCTGTACACGCGGCGGCCGGCCTCGGCCACCGTCTCCCACAGCGTCCCGGGATCTGCGGCCCGGGTGCGGGCGAGGACGTCGACCAGTTCGCTGAACACCCCGCTGAGCAGCCCGCCGAACAGCTTGGTGCGCAGCGAGTCCAGGTCGTCGCCGGCGCGGGTGCCTTCAAGCGGCGGCAGAGTGAACCCGCATGCGGCCAGTCGGCGCGGACTGACCCGTACCCCGTCCAGGTCCCGGTACAGCACCCGCACCGGCCGTCCGTTTCGCAGTACTACCAGGGTGTTCTGGCCGTGAGCCTCCAGGGCCACCCCCATGGACAGCAGCGTCAGCGCGGGAGGCAGCACGAGCGTGGCGAAGTCCGCCAGCCAGCGCACAGGATCACCTGCCACCAGAGCAGCGCCAGTGGCGTGAACCGCGGTCAGCGGAACGGCGATCTCGCCGTCGTCCACGTGGCACTCGGTGGACTCCCTGACCATCGCGGCCAGGCTCGCGGACGCCCGGCCGTCCACCCGCACCGCGCCGCCGCCCAGCTCGCGCAGGACCCGCAGGCTGCCACCGAACCCGGCCTTGTCGACGACCGCCGAAACCAGCTCCGACAGGGGCGGGCCGTCGGCGATCTCGACCGGTGAGATGGTGCGGCGGTAGTTGGTGACCTGTACGTCGAGCGCAGTCTTGATGTGGCAGCCCGCGAGACCGGCCAACGGCGCCAGGGTGCGCAGCGACAGCAGCGGCCGGGCCGGCAGTGTGTGCCGCGTCACGGCGAGGTCGCGGTGGCGTACCAGCACATGGTCCCGCTGCCAGGGATGCACCGGGACCAGGAACGTGTCCCCGTCACGCAGCTCCGCGGGCCACGTGCCGGCCTTCTGCAGGCGGTCGGCCGGGACGGCGAGCAGGGCCAGCTGGATCACCGGATGGTGTTCGGGCGCGTAGGCGAGCACATCGGCGACCGACATGCCGGTGCGGGTGCGGCAGCACGGGTGCTGGGGGTGGCCGTCGACGACCGCCTGCTCCGCGTCGGCCGAATCGCGCAGCGGAAGCGGTCCTGCGGCGTTCGCTGCGCGGGCCAGAGCAAGGTTGACGACACTGTTGTCGAGCTCCACGGCCAGCCGGCTCGCCGCGGCGGTACGCGACTTCAGTTGCTCCAGTAGCTGCGCCGGGCCACGGAGGGGCCCCTCGGGCCCCATGACGGTGAAGTCCTCGGGAATCTGCGCGAACCGCTGGGCACATGCGTCGGGGGCGGCGAGACGGCCGCCGCTGTCCAAAGTGACCCCCAGCGTCTCCGCCTCTCGCCGTCGGCCGGTCACTCCGGGAACCGGCTCCCGGGCGATAGCGCCCCACAGCCGGCCCAGCACGGTGGCACGCGCCGCCGGGAGCGCGTGTATGAACGGCTCCACCAGATCCGGGCGCACCATGCGCAGCTCTTCGACTGCGGTCTGAGACATCATCACCGTCCCGGAAGAGAGGGAGACGGCCGATTCGTGAATGCGTTTGAGTCTGTGTTTGGCATGCCTGTTTCCAGAAATTGTGTGTGGGTTCCTTCGCTCGGCGTTCCTGTGACCCGCCGCACATCGACACTACGGGGGAGCGTGTAAGCGAATTCCCAGCGCACATACAGCGAGCGCCGCGAGGAAGGGCACAGTCCGGGAGAACTGCCTGCACTGCGGAACTTTCCTCCCCCGCGTTCGGATCAGGGTGGCCGTCTCGCCGCAGCAGAGAACGGACAGCGGAACAGTACGGCTGTTCCACAAGGTCAGGCCCGGTAAGTGGGCGGTGCCCGGCTGGTCAGCAGCTCTTGGTCACACTCCAGTCGACGCGACCGACATCCGGGGTTCTTAACCGTTTGTTGACCACCTGCTGTCGACGCACTGGATGTCCGCGCACACTCCTCGCCTCCGACTGCGCCATCCGGTCGAATTCCAATGAGCCCATCGGGGGCCTCACCTGCGCCGACGTCACGGAACCGACTCGGACAGGATCACCGACACGGGGGAATGCACCGACGAATGGCCCGCACGGTACGCATGCCGTTTGTGAGCCTGATGGCATGCACGTGTTGCTGATCGAGGACGACGACCGGGTGGCCGAGCCGTTGATGGAAGGGCTGTGCCGCTTCGGGTTCACCGTGGAACACGCGCGGACGGGTGCCGACGGCCTGTCCGCCGGGGAACCGGAGATAGTGCTGCTGGACCTGGGGCTGCCCGACATGGACGGCATCGACGTCTGCCGGGAACTGCGGGCCCGTTCCGCCGTCCCGATCATCATGATCACTGCCCGGGACTCCGAAGTCGATCGCGTGCTCGGCCTGGAACTGGGCGCGGACGACTATCTGTCCAAGCCGTTCGGGATCCGGGAGCTGGTGGCCCGGATCCGCGCCGTCACGCGCCGGACCCGCGCTCCGTCCCCGGGCCCGTGCGGTCCCGTGACGGAGTCTTCCAGCGGCCTGGGCCAGGGCGGTGTAGCGGGTGCTCAGCGGATCGGGCACCTGACCATCGACCGCCGTACCCGTCAGGTGCACCTGCACCAGTCGCCCATCGCTCTGGCTCCCAAGGAGTTCGATCTCCTCGTCTGCCTCGCCGAGGATCCCGGGGCCGTCTTCACCCGCCAGCAGATCCTCGACACGGCCTGGGAGCCGCACTACTTCGGGCCGACCAAGACGCTCGACGTCCACATCGCCGCCCTGCGTCGCAAACTCGGTGATCCCTCCTGGATCGAGAACATCCGCGGCATCGGATTCCGCCTCGTACCGCCGCCGGAAAGGGCTGACGCCACCTTCCAGGCACCGCTCGAACAGCCCCGCAGAGGTGCCCGATGACCCGCCGCCTCCTGCTCAGCTACCTCAGCCTCATGGCGCTCGTCCTGCTCGCCCTCGAAGTGCCGTTCGGTTTCGTCTACGCCCGCAGCGAGTTGAACCGCTTCTCCCACACCGCGGAACTGGGCGCGGTGACACTCGCCTCGGTGTGCGAGGAGAAGCTTGAACACGGACTGGCCTCCGATCTGCCCCAACTCGCCCGCAGCTACGCTCGGCGCACCGGCAGCAGCGTGGTCGTCGCTGACCGGAGGGGCATCGTCCTCACCGACACCACGACCGCCAGCACCGTGGGAAGGAACATCTCCTCCGAACCGGACATCGCCGCCGCCCTGAGCGACCGGCCCGCCACCGGTATCAGCCACGATCTTGTTCCGGGCGGCAAAGTCCTGTTCGCCACCGTGTCAGGGGCCTCCAGTGACACGGTGCCCTGTGCCGTGCGGACCCTGTACTCCCTTGGCCCACTCGCCCAGAAGATCCACGCCACCTGGATGGCGCTCGCCCTCGTCGGGCTGGGCGTGCTGGCCGTGGTCGCTCTCATCGGCTTCGCACTGGCTCGCTGGATCACCCGCCCCCTCCGGGCCCTGGAATGCGCCACCAGGCAACTCGCCGACGGCCGCCTCACCGACCCTCCTGCCACCGACCGTGGGCCGCCGGAACTGCGGCAGCTGGCCACTTCCTTCACGCGCACGGCAAGCCGGCTCCAGCACCTGCTCCGCGCCCAGGAAGCATTTGCCTCTGAGGCGTCGCACCAGCTGAAGACCCCGCTCACCTCGCTGCGGCTGCGCCTTGAGAACTTCGAGCCCCATCTCGCGCCCTGCGCCCAGCACAGTCTCGACGAAGCGATCGGCGAAGTAGGACGGCTCAGCCGCATGGTGCAGGGGCTGCTCGCCCTGGCGCGCCTGGAGAACTCGGCGACCACACCAGAAGTCATCGACCTCGACGCAGTCGTGGCCGACCGCGCAGCCACCTGGACAGCGTTCGCCGGTGAACAACACGTCGACATCACCGTGACCGGAACCAGGGCCGGCCCCGTGTGGGCGGTCCCGGGAGCACTCGAGCAGATCATCGACAACCTGCTCTCCAACGCGCTGCGGGCGTCCCCTGCCGGCAGCACCATCACCCTCGCAACCGCACCGGCACTCACCGACTCCGGTCGTACACCACTCATGGCCGAGCTGCACGTGGTCGATCAAGGCGCAGGCATGACCGAGACCGAACGGCAACGCGCCTTCGACCGGTTCTGGCGTGCCACCGACGCCCACCACGACGGCACCGGCCTCGGCCTGTCCATGGTCCGACGGCTCACACAGGCCTGCGGGGGTGACGTCACACTCGACGCCGCACCCCACGGCGGCATCGACGCCCGCATCCGGCTCCGGTCCGTACGAGGCACCCGCATCCGAAGACATCCCGTCGGCCGCGCCGGGCCACCGCACCTTGCCCCTGCCAGGGCCGCCGACGGGCCGTAGGCGACCGTCCTCGCCGTGTGTGCCCCGCACCGGCCGGCAGGCGAGGACGCGATCCGGACTCCGCACGCGGTTCGCGACACCGGTCGGGCGGCCAGGGCGACAGAAGTACAGCGGTCGCCGGCGCCGGGGTGCCGCCGCTCGTTCAGGCGCCGGCTGCCGTGACGACGGCGTCCGTGGCGAAACCGTGGCAGTTCGCCCTAGTCGCCGCCCGGCGGCGCGATGACCTCGTGCTCGGCGAAGAATGTCGCGACGAGTTCGCCGTGTTCGTCCACGGTCCCGGTGTCGGCCAGTTCGACGGCCGGCCGCGTTCCCGATGATCGACTGATCCGCCGAGAGCCCCGCCCCGGCTCCGAACTCAAGGCGCTGGCCGGCCGCCCGGGGTGCCGTCGAGCGGCTGGCAGCGGGCGAGGAGTTGGCGGTGCACGGCGGGGACGGCGGTGACGCGCAGGGTGTAGCCCTGTCCGCACCGCGCCGTACGGTCATGCCCTGGGCGAGGGCGGCACGCTCGGCGAGCTCCAGTTCAGTGGCGCGGGCGAAGCGGCTTCCGCCTGCACCTGGGCTTGCAATCGGTACCTAGGTACAGGTTTACCGTCAGAGGTGTCCCCCCGCCCCTGGCGGGACGTGATGACGAGAGTGGGCGTGATGAGTGATCTGGCGTGGGTGCCGCAGTCCTGCACGTTGCCCACCGAGGAGCGGCCCCTGCGGGTTGCGGAGTGGGATGACCTGTTCGGCGAGCGGTTGGTCGCGGTGTCGCGGCCCGGACCGCTGCGGTTGCACCTGGACCTGGCCAGCGGACCCGGCGTCGAGGAGAGGGTGCGGGACCTGGCGGAGCGGGAGAGCGGCTGCTGTTCGTTCTTCGCCTTCACCGTCACCCCGGGCGAGAACCTGATCGTCCTGGACATCGCCGTCGACCAGGAGCACGCCGCGGTACTGGCGGCCCTGGCCATGCGGACCGCCGTCGGAGAACGGTCGTGAGTGCTCGGTTGCGCAGCGGGCAGGTCGCCGAGGCGGCCGGGGTGAACGTCCAGACGCTGCGCTATTACGAGCGGCGTGGCCTGCTGGCCGAGCCGGAGCGCAGCAACGGCGGCCACCGCCTGTATGGCGAGGAGGCGGTGACGGCGCTGCGGGTGATCAAGGCGGCGCAGCGGCTCGGTTTCACGCTGGAGGAGGTCGCCGAGCTGCTGGAGGCGGGCGGTCACCGGCACGGCCGCCCTGTTGCGGGGCTCCAGGAGCGTGCCGCGGCGAAGCTCGCCGAGGTCGACGCGAGGATCGCCGACCTCACCACCATCCGTACCGCCCTGGCCGCGGCCGTCGACGCCGGGTGTGACGACCTGACCGTCTGCGCCATGAGTTCCTGCTGTCCCATCCCCTTCACCGATCTCGCCGAGGAGAACCGTCATGCCGGACCCTGCTGCTGACCATCGCCCCCACCGGGCGCCGAAGGTTCTGGGTGGCCTTGCCGCTCTGGCCTGCGTGGCGTGCTGCGCTCTGCCGGTTCTGATCACGGCCGGGGTCGTCGGCGCGGGCGCCGGGGCGGTGGTGGGCTGGCTGCCCGGCGTCGCCGTCGCCCTGGCCGTTCTCGCCGCCGGGACCTGGTGGCTCGGCCGGCGTCGCGGCCCCTGTCCCTGCTCCTCTTCGGCGAAGACTGCTGGTGAGAACGGGTGCGGCTGCAAGGCGTCAGGAGACCTGTCTTCATCGGCGACAAGAGGTCAGGCGCCTGAGCACCAGGCCTGAGGCCTGCCACAGCCGGGTTGGGGGTGGCGGTCCACGCCCGCCGGTCTTGGTAGGTGTCGGTGAGCGAGGCGAGGAGACGAAAAGGATGAGCGCGGCACAGCGGACCGGCACCACGGCCGCACACCACGTGGTGGCTTTGAGGGCGGGGTGCGAAGAGGGCCGCGGCCGTACAGCTGGTGGCCCGGACCAAGCAGTGCCAGGACGTGCGGATGAGCGTGGTCAACGCCGACGAGCGGTTCTCCGAGCGGATGCAGGTGCTTCGCCGTCGCGACCGGCGGCGGCCAGGTCCGCCAGGCCGTGCGCCCGGTCGTCGGCGCGGCCACGGTGGCCGCCTGGTTCGCGGTCGTCGGCACGGTCACCTACCAGGGCGTCGATCCCGCCGACGGGCGAGCCGAACTCGCCCAGATCAACGGCGCTTTGGGCATCCGTGTTCCGTGCGCCCGGGCGCGTGATCGCTACCGTCACCTTCGACGTCGACGCCGGCGGCCGTATCACCGTCATCCACAACGTCGCCAACCCGGACAGACTCCAGGCCGTCACCGGTGGCACCGCCTACGACCTCGGGACCCGGTGAAGGGCGGTGCCCTCGGATGCGGCCGGGTGCTGCCGGTGCTGCCGGGTGGGGCCGGGTGGGACGTGGTGGGCGGAGAGGGCAGGATTCGAACCTGCGTGGACCCTTTGAAGGGGCCCGACCTGTGAGGCGTGCTCGCTGGTCCCCGATCAACCACTCCGGGCACCTCTCCCCGTGCGCGGCTCCGGGGTTCGTTCCCCGGTGCCGTTCACGTGCATCACTGTGGCAGCGCCCGCTGATCGCGGCCTGACGCCCGGCTGACCGGTCCGGGCAGGCCGCGGGGGGCGAGAGAACGGAAGCCGGTGAGCACCGGCTCCTCGCACACGTGCGGGCGGCCGGCGTCCAGCGGAGTCGGGGCGTCCTCGGCGTAAGCGGGCGGCGAGCAGAACAGCGCACGGCAACATGGCAGCCGCGCACAGGCAGGCCCAGCCGCATGTGCCGGCAGGCCGGGTGGCAAGTGCCGCTGATGGCGCTCGCCATGGTACGTCTCAAGCCAAGCGGGTGATCCTGCGGAGAAGAGACGGCGGGGTGAGGCCCTGCTGGACGGCGAGAAGGTAGGCGGCCGGGCTCTGAGCCTTCAAGGCCTTGGTCTGCTGACGATGCGTGTAGCGAAGGCTTGCGAAGGCCAGGGCCGCACCCACCGCGCCGCCGAGCAGCGGCTGCTGGCCGGCGAAACCACCAGCTCCGCCAGCCGCAGCCATCAGCGCGGGAACTTCGAACTTCACGTTAATAGCGCTGTAGACCGTGTCAACCCCTTGTCCCTTCATGGCGGCCCGCAGTGCCCGCAACGGCTCTTCGAAGCGCTCTTCCACCGCCATGTCCACATACCTTTTTTGTGCCTCGGGTAGCGTGACCCCGGCCAAGTCCTGCCTGAGCAGGTCTACGGTCTCCGACACCGTCCTCGTGAACGCTGCGAATTCGTCCCGGTGCTTTCTGCGAAGCGCCACGACCTTCTCAACAGGTACGTCCGCGAGGCCGGCCGGAACGGCGATCCGGATGGCCAGCAGGCCAACCATGTCGGCAGTAGGAGCGGCCGGCACGGGTGAAGCGGACGGCGCGGGATTCAGGAGAAGGGCTTCGGCGATGCGCTCGGTATCCCAGCCGTTCGATGCGAGGTGGGCGCCGGACTGATCAGTTGTGGGCGTGTACCGGCCCTGGGCCGCGAGAGCTTCGACGAAGGCGCACTTGTACACCCAGGCGAGCGCAGCATTCATGGTGACCCATCGCCCTCGAACAAGTGATTGTCTCGCCCGGAGACCGGGGGCACGACGCGCGTCAGCGGCGAGACCGGTGGCGAACAACGCCTCCCGCAGCTCAGGAGTGAACTCTTCCCAGTAGGAAGCTGCCGCCTGAGCTGGGGGAGAAGACGTGGAGCGCCCAACGCCGAAGGAGTGCGGGGGCGTTGGAAGCAACGTGACCGCATGGGTCTCGCGTCCCTCATCCCAGGAATCCGATACACCGTATCCTGCGGCGCGTAATGCGTCCGCATACCGGTCGAGGAGATCAAGGAACATAGGCGCCACCTGCTCTGCCGCGGGGGCAGGCCCCACCTGCGTGACGAAACCGAGTTCATCACTCAGGACGCGTGCGGTCCTGGAATCGGACACGCGGTAGCCCTCGGGCACGACTCGCGCCATCTCCCGCCAGTAGAGCGCAGCGGTCTTCAGCCACCCCTCATCCCGAAAGTGAATGTACGGGTAGTACAAGCCGACATGTGGCAGCACGACAGTCTCCTCCCCAGCGGCAGCCCATGGCGGCGACCGCGCTCGGGCCACCGTAATGCGCAACGATCAGGCACCGCATGAATGTCCCGTGGCGCACAGCAGAGCGTCT
Organism: Streptomyces sp. IBSBF 3136; assembly: GCF_036815105.1. Taxonomy (NCBI): domain Bacteria; kingdom Bacillati; phylum Actinomycetota; class Actinomycetes; order Kitasatosporales; family Streptomycetaceae; genus Streptomyces; species Streptomyces sp. IBSBF 3136. The sequence goes on along the minus strand of NZ_JAJSZC010000007.1, from coordinate 5,117 downwards.
CCGGGGCCGACCTGATGGCCCCCGCCGCCCAGTGGCTCAGCGCCCCCGGCGTCCCGGCGCCGTTCCACATCTCCCGCAGCGCCATCGAGCCCACCGGACGCACCCTCTCTGCCTACGGCGCCTACCAGCCCGGGCGGACCCAAGGCTGGACCGGCTACACCGTCACGGGCACCGTGCAGCGGCTGTCCGGGTCCGGGGTGAGCGGAGCGATCTGGGTCCGGGGGGAAGCGCGCTGGCCATCAGCGTGCAGGTCGGCCGCGACCAGCTAAACGTGTACTCCGGTGACGCAGACAATCAACAACTCGTCGGTACTCGCTCCCTCACCGCAGCGGACAGCCACCGAGTGTCCGTGACGGTGACCGGCGGCTCGACAGTCGTCGCCGTGGACGGCTCCACCCGTATGACGCCCATGGCCCGGTCGGAGACCGGGGGCGTGGCTTTCTCTGCCAACCGGGACACGACCCGGCACTCCTGGCCCACCGTCGCCGACCTCAAGGTGACAGCTCAGGGGAGCTCGTGTCCGACGCTCTGGATGCCGAGAGCCCGCGGGCGGCCGACGGCCCGGGGGTGTCCCGGCGCGCCGTGCTGGGCGCTGCCCTGGCCGGCGCGGCGGCCGCCACGGCCGGGGCCGTCCTCGTCGGGTACGCCTCCGGGCGGCACGGGACGACACCCTTCACTCCGGTCTTCACCGGCGAGGGACTCGTGACGAACGAGTATGCCTTCCGTCACCCCCACACCGCCGGAGTGTGCCGCTCCACTGACTGGGTGGTCACCAGCGGTTCGCTGTTCGCCGCGCGGGGCGCGGGGTGGACCGGGGCGCCGGACACGGGCTTCACAGGCGCCGACTCCGCCGCGGCCACCGATTCCGCAGTCTTCCGGTTGGTCAGCAGGTGGCGGGACTTCGGCTCGGTGTCCGTCACCACGTGGGTCCGGCTGAAGCCGCCGGTCACCACGCCCCGCAGTCCGTCCCAGGACTGGGACGGCGGCCACCTCTGGCTGCGTTACCGCAGCCCCGAGGAGCTGTACGCGCTCAGCTTCCGGCGTCGTGACGGAGCAGTGGTGATCAAGAGAAAGGTTCCCGCGCACGACGCACGGGCCGTTGAGGGCGGCGACTACGCGACCCTGGACGAAACGCGTCACACCTTCGCCTACAACAGCTGGCATAAGATCACTGCGTCCACTGTCAACCAATTCGGGTCAGTACGACTTGAATTGGCGATCGACGACCGTACGGTACTCCGTACCGACGACCGCACGCCCGGCTCCCTCGTGCTGCCCGGTGGCGTCGGTATCCGTGCCGACAACACGGAACTGGCCTTCCGCAGTTTCCGTGCCACCCCGCCAGCCTTCTAGGTGTATTGATCACGAGCGTTGTTGACACCGGCCGGGCTTGATCATGACGAAGACCTCCGGAGTGGTGGAGCTGTCTAGGACTGCACCGCACCGCAGGTCTTCGTGCCCCACGCCCGGCTGACCGTGTTCGGCAGGCGGCTGCTGGTCGAACGTGTTCTGTCAGGCCGTGCTGTCGCACATGTCGCGGCCGAGATGGGCATATCGAGGTCCACCGCCCACAAGTCAGGCCGCCGGTGGCGGACGGAAGGCGACTTGGGTCAGCCACGTCAACAACCCTGCGGGTCAATACACCTAGGTCCTATGAGGTCTGCGTACAGCATCAATCGCAACAACTCAGGTTTTCGGCCATCTAAGCGGTTGCTCAGAGCACCTCTCAGCCATTCGCCGCACAGGAAACCCACAGGCCTCGTGCGCGTGCTTCGGATTCCGCACGAGTGCTCGCTTCCGGCCTGTTCCTAGCGGGCTCTTGCTCGCACTGAGACCCGTGTGCGTAGAGTGCTGCTGTACCAGCCGCAGGTCCAGACCAGGCCGCGAGGCTGTACGTGACCGTGCACGGGGGACAACACACAGCAACAGCACGGACCTCCCCGTGTGGCTCGACCTTCACCAGGGGGAAATCCTTTGGGTCATTTACGAGCTACCACTGCCACCCTGACCGCCACTGTCGCCTGCGCTGCCCTTCTCGCTGGGCGTCATCCGCCTACGCCGCAACCTCGTACGACAGCGACATCTGCTCGTCGTCCGGCAACAAGTACTGTTTCCGTCTTCACTACACCTCACGGTCCTCGCAAACGTGGGTCGCACGGTTCATGCTTCCTGTCCAACGTGTCGGTTCCGAACGCGTGGGGCTACTCACCGAACCAGTCCACCGTGGTCCGTTACACCTTCGACTTCCACTCGAACGCGTGTTACAACGACGACAAAGGTTACGGGGACGCCATCTATCGAAACGCGGCGTCCGGGTCCAACGACGACCCGTCGCACTCGTACAACGTGTTCTCCAGCACCAATTACGCGGGGTCCACCACGTACTTCCCTCGCAAGGACGGCATCGCTCACAACCTCGCATCCAGCGTCAAGAACAAAAACGAGTCGCAGCGAAGGAATTGACGTGCTTGCCAGATCCGTACGGGTGGCAGCAACTGCCGCCGCATGCGTCACCGTCGCCACCGCCCCCACAACTCACAGCAGCCAGGGCAGCGACCGGACCACAGCGCACACCGCGGGAAGCCGCGCACAAACCAATGCCGCTCGGCGACTTGCACAGCCCCAGCGAGTTCCCCAGCAGGGCCTCGTCGAAGGCGTGAGACTGCCGGTCCAGGACTACATGCTTTCCAACGCGGACACCGCCAGGATCGAGGACGCGCGCTCGGGGGTGGAGTCTGCGTGCATGCAGAGTCACGGGTTCACGTTCAATCCGCCCCCTGCCCGTGACACCGTCCCGGGCAGGTTACGACGAGGCCAACATGGAGCGCCGCTACGGCCTCGCCGACGTCGAGGCCGCACGCACACACGGCTACCAACTCCCCGGCGCGGCAGACCCTACCCAGGAGCAGGCCGAATCGGACGCAGAAGAGAAGACGGAAAACCGCACCGACGCGTGGGACAAGGCCCTCGACGAAATGTGCATCCCCGAGGCGAACGAGAAGATTGGCATTGTCAACCCTACCGATCCAGCCGGCGAGCTGTCCGCTCAATCGTTCGCAGTGACGCAGAAGCAGGGGTCGGTGAAGAAGGCGCTCGCCGCGTGGTCGTCCTGCATGAACCGGGCGGGACACAGCCTGCGTTCCCCACTGGACGCCCCAGCGGCCCTTCCGTCTGCCGGCCGTACCGTTTCCAGGCCCTCACACGCAGAGGTGCAGACCGCCACAGCTGACGTCACCTGCAAGAAGAGCGGTCGTCTCGTAGCAGTCTGGTACAAAGCGGAAGTTGCCTACCAGAAGAAGCAGATCGCCGCCCACAAAAAGCAACTCCAGGCCCAAAAGGCCCGCAACGCCAAGCTGCTCACCAACGCGCGTACCGCTCGCGCTACGTCAGACAATCAGTAGCCGCTTCCGCCCCAGTAGATGACAGGCGAGACCCCGTGTACCTCCCCCCCGGGGCACGGGGCCGCGTCAGTTGGTAAGGACCCTTCATGCCCGGCAGAAGAACCATCATCAGCTTGCTGGCGATGTTCGCGGTCGTCTTCGGAGCGGCAGTCTGGTTTATAGAAACCCAGGTCAACGCCACCCCTAAGCCCGTCGATGAAAGGCCGCAAGTCGAGGTGACGCGGTACGGCGTCGACCAGAGCCACGGACACCGGATGGCGACCGCCGAGTACGTCATCCACAACGACACATCCCCCGGACCGGCTACGTACACCGTGACGTTCGGCTTCGGTGACGATCCCTCCGCCTTCACCAAGACCGTCATCAGCCGCGTTCGCGCCCATGCCAGCTACACCGGCAGCGTCAGCATTCCCTGGGACCGGCAGGAGATCCTCGACGGGGTTCGTGTCCTTGCAGTCCAGCAGAACTGACCGGACCCTTCCTTCTCTTCGTGAAGCCCCCGCTCCTTGGCCCCTGTAGGTGCAGGGCGGCTCAAGCCGTGCCCTGCGATCGGGGCACGGGACATCCCATAACTCAACAGTGGGCAAGTCCTGTCTTGAAATCCAGCAAACGACCCATATCCTCGGCTGGTGTCACAGTGGCAGCTGTTCTGACCGGTGGCCTGCTTCAGGCGGCCCCGGCCAGGGCATCCAGCCCGCCGCCGTCGCCGCCAGGCAGGAGTGAGCAGCAGACCTCGCCGCTGCGTATCCCGGATCCCGGCAAAAAGCTCGGCAAGGACTGGAGCACGTCTTCCGACCGTGCCATGACCACGGCGGCCGACGCATCCGGCTTCAAGATCCTCATCGCGGACAGCAAGACTGCCTACCAGTGGTGGACCGCCGCCGAGCTGGCTGAGCCGGGCATGCCGGCAGATGCGTGGATCGGTAATGCGTGCGCCATGGACCGTGATCACGTGGCTGCCGTATACGCACCGCGCGCGTTCACGAACAAGCCGGATCTGATACAGGGAGGGGCGTTTACCGCCATCGTCGACTTGAAGTCCGGGCAGGTGAAGAATCTCGCGTTCACCGGATCCTTGGCCTACTTCGACCCCTCCTGCAACCCCCGGACGGGCATCGCGCGGGCTGCGTCGGCGATGATGAACGCGTCCCTCGCGTCCGTCTTGGCCTCGCCCGGGTAGAGGTCGGCGATCCGTCGCATCGTCAGCCCGGGCAGGTAGGCGACCGGGCAGCCCACGTCGCGTGCGACCGCCGGCGGCAGGGCGCCGATCGAGGTCGGCTGATCGACCACGACCAGGACCGTCCCGTGCTTGGCCTGGAGCTTCGCGAATAGCTCGCGGAGCTTGGGTTCGGTTTTGGGCAGGCGCTTGTCGAACGCTTTCTTCCCGGCTGGGGTGACGGCGGTGGCGTGGTGTTCGCCCTTGCCGACGTCCAGGCCGAGGAAGACGTCGATGTCGCCGGTGTCGATCAGGTGCAGGCCCCTCCATCACGCTTTCGTCCGGCCTTGCCTGGGCACCGAGCTGCCACATCCACGTTACGGAGAGCTCTTCCGGCCCGGGTGAAGCCGGTGCTCAAGCCCCTCATCAGCGATCCGTCGATGCCTCCGGACCCGGTGACACCACCCCCCCGGATCATGAACAACAAGGGGGGAAGTCATGCCGGACCCGAAGGCCGGAGGCCCCGTTGCGGAGCCACGAAGACGGTAGCGGGGGGGGGG